>CAZKPI010000344.1:0-5759 GCA_964554555.1 uncultured bacterium | reverse complement strand
CGGGACGGAGTTCTTTGTCCAGCGCGTCGGCCAGGCGTTCGTACTGGTCGAGGCGGTTGTAGGCCTGGGCGGACACGCGGACCAGGCGCGCCGGGAAGGCGGGGAAGTTGACGACCGGCACCTCAATGCGGTGGGCGGTGAACAACCGGTCCTGCAGGGCATCGAAGAACCTCGGGGGGCGGGGCGCCTCCTCCGGCCGGCCCGGGGGCAGGGGCAGGGCGGCCATGGTGCCGATCATCTCATCGGGGCAGGGGGGGGCGACGCCGAGGCGATCGGCGAGCAGGTCGCGGGCGGCGAGGGCCAGGAGCCGGTTGCGCGCGGCGAGCCGGGGAAACCCGCCGGTGACCAGGGTGTCCAGAAAGCGCAGGGCGGCCGGCACGGCGAGGAAGGGGGTGGGGTCGTCGGTCCCCGTCCAGCCGAACTCGAGCCGGAACCGGGAGCGGTCGGTGCGGCGGGAGGTGGCGCCGTGGCTGATGACCAGGGGGCGCACCAGGTCCTGGCGGTCTTCGCGGACATGGAGGAAGGCGGCGCCCTTGGGGGCGCCGACCCACTTGTGGAGGTTGCCCGTGTAGAAGGCCGCGCCCACGGCGGCGAGGTCGAGGGGGAACATGCCGGGGGCATGGGCGCCATCGACCAGGGTATCGACCCCGCGGGCGGCGAGGTCGCGCACCAGTTCGGCGATGGGCAGGACGAGGGCGGTCGGGCTGGTCACGTGGTCGAGCAGGGCCAGGCGGGTGCGGGGGGTGACCCCGGCGGCGACCGCCTTCCGCACTTCTTCGGGGCCGGAGACGGGGAAGGGCAGGCGGACGGTCACCAGGCGGGCGCCGGTGCGGGCGGATGCGTAGGCGGCGGCGTTCAGGCAGGCGGGGTAGCCGTGGTCGAGGGCGAGGATCTCGTCGCCCGGCCGGAAGGGGAACCTCTGCAGGACGGTGTTGACGCCGGTGGTGGCGTTGGGCAGGAAGACCAGGTCCTCGGGCCGGCTGTGCAGGAAGACGGCCAGGGCGGCGGTCGCCGCGTCGAGGCGGTCCTCGATCTCGCGCCAGAGGAAGACGACCGGCTCGGCCTCGAGGCGGCGGCGCAGTCGGGCCTGCTCGGCCAGGACGGGCCTGGGGCAGGCGCCGAACGAGCCGTGGTTGAGGAAGATGACGGCGGGGTCGAGGCTCCAGTGGCGGGCGAGGTCGTTTTCCCCGGATCGCGGTTGCGGCATGGTCGTTCCTCCAGCCTGAAGGGGTTTCCCCACTGTAACACGTCCGGTCCGGGGTTGAACGTCCGGATGTCGAAAGGTTCCCCGGCCGGGGCCGCGGGAACGGCCTGACGTTTCCGGCTGTGCCTTGAGCCGCGGTTCCGTTTCGATTAGGATGGGCCGTCGCCATGCTGGCCATCGAAGCGGAACACCTGACCAAGTCCTACGACGGCACGAGCCGGGCGCTCGACGACCTGACCCTGCAGGTTCCCGAGGGGGCGGTCTTCGCCCTGCTGGGGCCGAACGGGTCCGGCAAGACCACCTCGGTGCGGCTGTTCAACGGCATGCTGACCCCCACGGCGGGCCGCGCCTCGCTGTTCGGCATCCCCGCCTGGGACGACGTGCCGCGGGTCCATGCCCTGTGCGGGGTGATGACCGAGACGGCCCATCCGTACGAGCCGCTGACGGCTGACGAGAATCTGACCTTCTTCGGCCGTCTGCATGGGTTGGACGACGCCGAGATCCGGAGCCGGGCCGACCGCTGGCTGGGCTTCTTCTCGCTGGCGGGCGACCGGCACCGCCCTGTGAAAACCTTCTCGACCGGCATGCGCAAGCGGCTTCTGCTGGCCATCGCCGTCCTGCACGCCCCGCGACTGCTGTTCCTCGACGAGCCGACCTCCGGTCTCGACCCCGAGGCGGCCCGCGCCGTCAACTCGCTGATCCGGCGGCTGGCCGCCGAGGAGGGGGTCACCACCTTCCTGTGCACCCACCAACTGCGCTATGCCGAGGACATCTGCGACCTGTTCGGGTTCATCGCCAAGGGCCGGCTGTTGGCCAGCGGGACCCTGCGGGAACTGCAGACCCGCTGTCGCGATGCCCTGACCCTCGAGGTGCGGGGAACGGGGTTCCCCCCTGACCGGGCCGCCCAGGTCGGCGACGACGGGGTTCTGCGGGTGCCGGTGGCGGACGACGACGAGGCGGGCGGCCTGCTGGCCGGTCTGCACGCGGCCGGGGCGAAGATCTACGAGGCCCGCCAGGTGCGGATGAACCTCGAGGACCTCTACTTTGCCGTTCAGAGGGAGAGCCGGGGTGGGTAGGCAGATGTGGGCGATCCTGGTCAAGGATCTGAAGTCCATCATGGCCAACCGTCAGGTCTGGCTGCCGATGATCATTCTGCCCCTGATCCTGAGCGTGTTCATGCCTTCCCTCTTCTTCGTCGGCCTGGCCAAAGGCACCCAGAAACTCAGCCGTCTGGCCCCGATGCTAAGGGTTCTGCCGCCGGAGATGGTCTTCCAGGCCGATGTGCAGAAGATCTTCTATGTGGTTCTCAACTTCACCTTCCCGCCGCTGTTTTTGCTGATCCCGCTGATGACGGGCTCGATCATCGGAGCCAGCTGTCTGGTCGGGGAAAAGGAGCACGGGACGCTGGAGACCCTGCTCTACACGCCGGTCACCCTGCGGCAGTTGTTCTTCGGCAAACTGCTGGCCACCTTCGTTCCGGCCTACCTGGTGACCCTGCTGTCGTTCGGGGTGTTCACCCTGGTGATCAACTGGAAGGGGGCGGTCTATCTGGGCGGTCTGACCTTCCCCAATGAGAAGTGGCTGATCCTGATCTTCTGCATCTCGCCGGCGGTGATCCTGTTCGGGTTGTCGGCGATGGTGATCATCTCGGCCTACGCCTCGACCTTTCAGGGGGCCCAGCAGTTGTCGGGGTTCGTGGTTCTGCCCTTCATGGCCCTCCTGAT
Source organism: uncultured bacterium (assembly GCA_964554555.1). GTDB lineage: Bacteria > Muiribacteriota > Ozemobacteria > Ozemobacterales > Ozemobacteraceae > Ozemobacter. Next base: position 2,831 of record CAZKPI010000344.1, on the reverse strand, counting down.
CGCCCAGGTCTCGGGGGTATTCGCCCTGCAGACCTGGCACCTGGTGGCGGGAACCCCCCTTCTGCTCCTGCTCGATTGGCTCCTGATCAGCTTCTGCCTGCGCCGGCTCACCTACGAAAGATTGCTTCAATAGACGGGAGCCGGCGACGGGGGCCGACTGGCGACGGCCGGTTGGCTTGGGCTGTCGGATTCCGGTATACTACCCGGGAGGCTTGATGATCATGTTGCACTGCCCGGCCCCCCGGATGACGGGGCCAGTCCGCCGGCGGGCCCCCCGGGTTGGCGGGCGGCCCGGGCTCACGCTCACCGAGGTGATGGTGGTCGTGGTGATCATGGGGTTCGTGGTCGCCGGGGTCCACCACCTGATGCGCGGCTTTCTCGGGCACGGCGCGAAGAACCTTTCCCAGAAACTGCATCTGCAGATGGAAGCCCGGCGGGCCCTGCTCAATCTGTACCGAGAGATTCAGGAGGGCATCGAGATCCTGTTGCCCCAGCCCGGGTTCACCCGGCCCTTCCTGGCCCTGCGCGACAACGTCAACAACATCCATTTCATCTACCTGAAAAAGGACCAGGCGGCCAGTGAACAGCAGAAGACTCCGATGTTCCGTCTCTACGGGGTGCAGTATGACACGGCCGCCGGCCAGGCTTCGGAGCCCCGGGAGATCCTGGCGAACGTCGAGGCGATGAACTTCACCGCGCACAGCTACAGCGACGTGGTGATCACCAGCACCCTGCGCGAGGGCAAGTCATCCTTCTCGTTCGTCAACCAGGTCGGCCTGCAGAACGCCTTCGCCGAGGAGGGTATGTGAGCCGGCGGCGCGGCCTGGCCCTGCCCATGGTGGTGGCGGTCACCCTCGTCATGTGCCTCGTCTTCTTTGGCCTGTGGAAGATGATGCGCGGGGTCGGGACCCAGCTCGAATACGCCGATGCCCACGTGCGGGCCCTGGCCATCGCGGAGTCAGGCTACCACCTGCTGGTGACCCGGCTGATGGCCAAACCCTGGGAGGAACGGTGGTTCGCCGCGGGCCCGGACGCGAAACCGGGCCTGGAGATGGACGGCGGAACCTGGGACTACTTCATCCAGACCACGCCCGGCCAGGCGGAGACGGCCGACATCTGGATCCGCGCCTCATACAAGAACTCGCGGCGACTGCATTTCTACCGGTTCAAATACGAGGACCAGCTGTTCCGCACCCTGACCAATCCGGCCCCCATTTTCACCGGATCCCTCGAGGACTCCGGGGCTTCCCCCCTCACCGAGAACGCCATCACCCCGTTCACCGAGCACATGAACTCTCTCATCTCGCGGCGGGAGCAGAACCGGGTCAGCATGAACCTCAAGTGGCAGGCCCTCTGCCAGAATCTCAAGCCCAGGGAGATCCTGGCGCAACTGGGGGCCTATGTCGGGGACGACCTTCCCGAGAACGGCTTCTCGCGCAAGCCCGGCGCCGACACCACCGCCCCGACCGCGCCCGGCCGGCTTCCCGTCAAGGCCCAGGCCTTCCTCGACAAGATGGAGCCTCCCGAGACCCTGGTGGCCTGGTTCCGTGACTCGCTCCTCCTGCCCCCGGCCTACGTCTCGGGAACGATCATGCCCCTGATCGACCAGATCCAGAAAACCATCAACCATTTGTTCCGGAAGGAGAAATACCGGGTCGCCGAGAAGATCTATCGCGATTTCCTGGATTACGTGTTCAGCATCAAGGCGGGCATCGATTTGGAAAAGCTCGAGAAGGAACTGACCTTCTACCGCGAATTGTCGCAGGCGGCGATGGACTTCTCCGGGAAGGAACTGGACAGGCAGTATGACCTTCTCAAGATCAAGCATGGGAAGTGAGGGGAGGCGGCGCCGCCGGGCCGCCCTCACCCTGACCGAGGTGCTGATCGCCCTGTTCCTGCTGGCGATCGCCTTCACCGCCGCCCTGACCGTCTTCCGCAGTGCCGCCCTCGAGTCGTCGTTCTCCTCGGAGCACTACACCGCCATGTTTCTGGCCCAGAAGATCATCGAGGACATCGGCGCCCAGATCCGGCACAATCCGCATGCCTTCAGCGAGTTCATCGCCAGGGGGGAAGGGGCCCCGGAAGGGGTGAACGGTGGGGAATCGAGGTTCTTTCGCCTGCTCGACAACACCCAGAACTTCGGCTACCTGAGCGAGACCGACGACGAGCCGATCAACGAGGGGCCTCTGTTCGAACAGCTGAAGGGGTTCACCGCCCAGGTGTCGACCCGGTTCGAGGAGGACCCCGTGACCGGCGAGGCGCATTCCGATCTGGTGCGGATCACCGCCGCCATCCGCTGGACCGCCCGGGACGGGGCGGCGCGGGAATACCGCCTGTCGCAGTTGTTCCACGGGATTCCCGACGAAACCTACCGGCAGGCTCTCAAGGTCGAGCTGTCCGCCTCCCAGCAGGGGGCCCTCGATCTCGAAGCGAAGGCCTACGTTGCCGATCTGCTCGGCATGGGCGGCACGTCCTTCGATGACCTGCTGAAAGCTTTCCCCGAGGCTGATCCCGTGGTGCTGATGAACCTCGGCCGGATGGGGTATCTGTTCAACCTCGGACACCAGATCGAACTGGACTGCAAGGCGGAAATCGACCAGCTGGAGAAGGCCCGCGACGAGATCAAGGACCGGACCGACCTGGTGAGCCGACTGCGCTACACCGACCTCCAGCGCAAGATCGCCTCCCTCTACGAACGGAAAGGTGTGCGGCAGATCGCCTCCCTGCTGTTGGTGCGGAAACCGGTCGAGGAGATGATCGCCGCTCTCGAGGCCGACCCGCCCAAAGAGCCCACCGCCGCCTCCCTGGCGTTGCCCTCCCTGCTCAGCCAG
>CAZKPI010000343.1:1232-5765 GCA_964554555.1 uncultured bacterium | reverse complement strand
CCTCCCGGGGGGGCGGGGGGCGGTTGATCACCTTGGCTTCCTTCAGGACGGTGCTGGAGAGGGAGAGCCCCAGGGCCCTGGCGGTGGCCGCGTTGACCACGGTGCGGGTGGTCGAGGGGCGGTAGATGGGCAGGGTGCCTGGCGCCTTTCCCTCGAGGATCTCGATGCCGAGCTTGGCGCCCTGGCGGCAGAGGTCGTCCCAGTCGGCGACGTGCCCGACCAGGCCGCCCCGCTGGATGACCAATTCGAGGGCGCAGAGAGTGGGGAACACTTGGACGATCGGGGCCAGGTACTCCTCGTCGGCGGCCCCGATGGTGGTATCCGCCGGCAGGAAGACGGCCTGCACCTGCTGGGCACGGAAATGGATGGCGGCCGAAGCCAGGTCCGCCGGGTCATGGACATCGAAGGGGATCACCTCGAACCCCTGGCGGGCGCCGACGTCGCGCACCTCGTCGAGCTGGATCTCGGACTGCAGTTCGCCGGAGCGGTAGACCACCCCCATCCGCTTCAGGTCGGGAACCAGGAGGGCCAAGGCGGGAAACTGGCGGGCGACTTCGACGCGGAAGCTGGAGCCGGTCATGTTGTTGCCCGACCCGGTGTAGCTGGCGGTCAGGCCCATCATGACCGGATCGAAACAGGCGACGCAGACGACGGGGATGTCCTTCCCCTTCAGTTCGTTTTTGGCGGCGGTGGCGGCGGGAGAACCGATGGTGAAGATCAGGTCGAGGCGCCGGGTGACGAACTCGTTGATGACCTCGCGCATCTTGGCCGGGTCGCCATGGCAGTTGCGAACGATGATCTCGAGGCTTTCATCGGGCTGTCGGAAGCGGTAGCCCGCTTCCCGCAGGCGTGCCTCGATGGTGTGGACAGCGCCTTCATAGCCATGCAGGCCCTCCGAGAAGAAGATGCCGATGGTCTTCTTCTGGGCGTCGTAGATCTTGGCGGTCTCCTCGCCGCGCAGGACGCGCAGGGCCCCCTGGGCGAGGGCGCCCAGCTCGTCCTCGCCCGGGTAGAGGACGACCTTGCCGAGGAAGCGGACCCGTTCCTCGATCATGCTGGTGACCATTTTGACGTTGGCGATGCCGCCGGTCAGCACGATGGCATCAATCTTGCCGTAGAGGGCGACGGCCCGGGCCCCGATCTCGACGGCGATCTGGTAGGCCATGGCCTCGAGGATGAGCTTGGCTCGGGCGTTCCCTCCTTTCACCATCGACTCGACCTCGCTGACGTTGTTGGTGCCGAGGTAGCCGACCAGGCCGCCCCCGCCCACGATCTTGCGGTAGATGGCGCGCTTGTCGAACTTCCCGGAAAAGCACATGTCGACCAGGGGCAGGAGGGGAACCGACCCCGACCGCTCGGGTGAGAAGGGCCCTTCCGACATGCCGTGGTTGACCTCGATGACGCGGCCCTGCCGGAGGGCGGCGACGGTGATGCCGCCGCCGAGGTGGGCGACGATCAGGTTGAGGTCGGCCATCGTCTTGCCCATGTCGCGGGCGGCCTTGCGGGCGACGGCGCGGATGTTGAGGGCGTGGAAGGTGCTCATGCGGGGGATGTCGGGCATGCCTGAGAGCCGGGAGATGGGCTCGAACTCGTCGACGGCGACGGGGTCGACGATGTAGGAGGGGATGCTGTAGTCCCACCCGATGCCGTAGGCGAGGACCCCGCCGAGGTTGGAGGCATGCTGGCCCTGGATGCCGATGCGCAGGTCGTTGATCATGTGCTGGTCAACCCGGTAGGTGCCGCTTTCCATGGGCCGCAGGAGGCCGCCGCGGCCGACCACGGCGTCGAACTGGGCCAGGTCGTAACCGGCGCTGACCAGGAAGGCGACGATCTCCTTTTTCCGGAACTCGTATTGGTCCCAGACCTTGTCGTATTTTTCGAGCTCGGTGGTGCCGTGGCGGAGGGTCTTCTCGCGTTTGCAGGTTTCGTTTTCGAAGATGCCGAGCTTGGTCGAGGTCGAGCCCGGGTTGATGACCAGGATGAGGAAGGCCTGTTCGCCGTTGGGCCCGGTGATCATGCCTTCACCTCCAGGGGGGAGGTGCGCTGGCCGATCCGGGTGATGGCGGTCAGGCGGCTCCAGGCCTGGCGCACCGCGGTGCGCAAGGGTGCCTCTTTGGCCTCGCGGGCCATCTCGAGAAGGGCGACGGTGCGGGGATAGATCTCGGCCACCGCACTGCGGAGCTGGGCGGCGGATTGGCGCCGGCGCTCGTGATCGGCCTGCAGGAGCTCCCCGGCGTCGATGAGGAAGTGGGGGGTGTAGACGACGCCGTGCTTGTGCAAGAGGTCACCGGTCTCGAGGTCGGGAAGGAACAGGCTGGCCCCGCCGGCCACGGCCTTACAACGCAGGCTGTCGGCCGAGGTCCGGTCGACGAGGGGGCCGAGGGCGCAGGGGACCAGGATGTCGCACTTGGTGTTGCGCACCTCCTCGGGCCGCACCATGGCGATCTCGGGGAAGGCGTCCTGGATGTTCTTGATCTTGTCGTAGTTGCGGTCGGAGATGATGAGCTTGGCCTTGGCGGCGGCCAGGAGCCGGACGAGGGCGGAACCCATGCGGCCGGCCCCCTGGACCAGGCAGGTCACGCCCTCGAGACTGCCCTTGCCGAGCACGACCTTGGCGGTGGCCCGGATGCCCTGGAACACGCCGTCGGCGGTCATGGCGTTGGGATCGGCGATGCCGCCAAGCCCCTCGGGCAGGCTGTAGGTATACTCGGTCTCGCGGCGGAGGTGGTAGAGGTCGTGGCCGTCGGTGCCGACCTCGGTGGTGACGAGGAACTGGCCGGCCAGCCGTTTGATCACCCGGCCGAAGGCGCGGAGCAGGGCTTCGCTCTTGGCCTGGGGGGATCCCCAGATGATGGCCGCCCCGCCCCCCAGGTCACAGCCGGCCAGCGAGGCGCGGAGGGTCATTTCCATCGAGAGGTCGACGGCGTCCTTCACCATCTCTTCCTGGGAATGGTAGTCGTGGATGCGCAGGCCGCCGATGGCCGGTCCCAGTCGGGTGTCATGGATGGCCACGACCGCCTTCATCCCCACCGCCTCGTCGTGACAGAAGATCAGCTGTTCGAGGCCGCCTTTTTTGATGATGTCAAAGGTATCCATCGTTCCTTCCTTTCACCTCATCTGCCGGATTTGGCGCCGGCAGGGTGGTTCTCTCTGCACGGGAACCGGCCGGTCTTCCGCCGCGGGAAACGAATACCGGATCACCGTGTGTGTACCAGACTACCAGAAACGGGAACGTGGTGTCACCATCCCGTTTCCCGGGTGAGCCATGGATGCGGCTTCGCGGCGGGAAGAGGTCCCTGCCGCGGCCGCGAGCCGAGGCCGATCCTGCCCGCGGGGCCGGGTCTATTTCAGGTCGACGTCGGTGATGCCGTGCTCGGCGGCGTAGGCACGGGCCTCGGCTTCGTCGGCGAAGGTGCGGATGATGTCGAACTCGCGCCAGACCTTGACGCCGTCGATCTGGCACTCGATCACGCGGCGGGTGACCATGCCCTGGCCGGGAGGGGCGACGTCAAGGAGGCAGAGGCGGGGGCCGGCCACGGTCCGGCATTTGGCGCAAGTCTCGGGGCCGCGGGCACAGTGGACCATCGGGATGTTCCGGATGATGTGGTGAGGCATGGCGGGTCCTCCTGGGACGGGCGGGATCGAAGCCGGGGAGACGGCCGGTCCGGATGCCGGGAGTGGAGGGGGGAGCGGGTCAGTCTGGGGAGGCAGGAGCGGTGGTGCCGCGGCTTCGGGGGGAACCCGGCAGATGCCCTCATTGGTGGAGAGGAAACAGCCGCCCTGCCCGTCGCCGAGCAGAGCCAGGACCCCGGGAGACAGCAGGCCGGGGAACAGGCCAAGCGAGGCGCGGGCGCGGGGGCCGTCGGTGTAGGGCGGGTCGTAGCGGAGGATGGCGTGCGGCTGGCCGTCCGAGACGTCCTCTTCCGCCCACAGCGAGCCGCGGTCGTCGAGGGTCAGGCGGCGGAGGTGCCGGCGGCCTCGGCCGCGGTCGACACAGGCGAGGCGGCGGCCGTCCCAGTGCCACAGGCGGCCGTCGAAGTCCGCGGCGAGCAGTTCCTGGTCACCCGGGCCGGCGCAGAGTTCGCTGAAATGGCCCGCGGCAACCGTCTCGAACCGGCCGCCCCTGCGGCGGACCAGGGTCTTGTGCGCCCCGATCAGGAACAGACTGCCGTCGGAGGTCCGGGCGGCGTCGAACAGCCAGACGGGGGGCATGCGGCGCTCCGCACTGTGCGAGGGCGGGAGGAAGAGGGGGGTCTTCTCCAGGGGAATGGCTTTCAGGCCGGCGGGGCCAGCCTCATGGATGCCCTCGGAGGTGACAACCAGGACTGTCGCGGTCGGGGATGGGGCTGTTGCGGGGCGGCTGGTTTGGCGGTCGGGCTCATCGGCCGGGGAAAGGGGGGGCGGGGCGGCCCTCCCTGCCGCCTGGATGGCCGGTGAGCTCTGGGGGAACAGCCGGAGGATCTCGCGGAACCAGCCGCGGGCGCGGTGGACGACCACCCGCCTGCCGTCGAGCCGGCCCACGGCCAGGCGGTG
>CAZKPI010000343.1:0-1203 GCA_964554555.1 uncultured bacterium | reverse complement strand
GTGCCGTCGGGGGCGGCGGCGAGATGGTGCCAGGGAAGATCCTCGCCGAGCGGGGTCACCTTCCCATCGGCCTCGACGCGGTGCAAACCGTGTTCGGTGGCGGCCAGCACCGCTCCGTCGGCCGCCGGGAGCAGGGCGTGGACCCGGTCGGACCGCCAGCCGGCGCGACCGGGGCCGCGCACGGCCAGGACGGGCGGGGGCAGGACGCGGGCGAGGCCGGCCCCCTGCATCACCCCTTCCTCGGCCTGGAAGGCGGCCCACAAGGCCCCCTCGGCGGAACGGGCGAGGGCCCGCGGCAGGCGGGTGGGGGTGGTGGCGATGATCTCGATGGGCAGGGTGACCGGGCAGGTGCCATCGCTTCTGGGGCGGCCGGCGGCCGGGGTGCCCGTGCCAGGGGGCTGGGCGGCCTGGTCACTGCCGGCCGCCAGGGCCAGGACCGCGTTTGCCGCCAGGGCCAGGGCGAACAGGCCGGCGCGACCATGCGAGAACACATTCATGCGGATCCTCCCGGGGCGGATGGTGTCTGGCCGCCCCTCGACAGCATTCTACCCCGGTTTCCCCGGCAGGGGAATCCTGCGGCCGGGTACATGCCTCCCTTGGAAGCGCGGTTGGAGGGGGAGGAGCTCCGCTCCTCCCAGCCGCCTCGCCAGGGGCCACCGGCCCCTGGACCTCTTCCTTTCTGCCTGCCGAACGCGGAGCGTTCGGCAGGCGGCCCGCCCGGACGACCGGGCAATCATCAACCCCGCAGAGTGGACCAGGGATCCCCGGTGGCGGACATCTTTCCCGGGGAGGCCGGCCGGCGCGGGTGGCGTGATCCGGCGGTTTCGGGTAGATTTGGTGGAAAGATGCGGGGAGACCCGGCCGGGAGGCGGAATATGGTTGACTGGATGCGGCGCAGACCCATCCTGACGGCGATCCTGGTGATCGCCTTCTGTCTGGTGGTGCAGGGCTACCGGATCCTGTCGCTGGCCCGTGACCTGCGCGCGGTGCTCGTCATCGTCAACGGCACCGGCGGCGGGCCGGTTCTTCCCGCCACCACGAGCGTGGCCTCCTGGCCGGCTTCCCCGCGGTATGCCATCGACCTGGCGGTCGGCCTCGGGCCTCCCGCCGAGGTGGGGGATTCTTCCGAGCTGGGTCAGCTGGTGGGACGATCCGACAGCCCGGCTGGGGCCTTCTTCGCGGGCGATGCCGAGATCCGGGCGT
>CAZKPI010000342.1:0-5771 GCA_964554555.1 uncultured bacterium | reverse complement strand
TTCCCTGCGCTGTCGGTGCCGGAGACCGTCAGGGTGCCATTCCCCGGGTAGCTCTGGTTCAGGTGGATGCCGGCGGTGTAGGTGAGGGGGATGGCGCCCGGGTTCATGGCCACGGCGACCTCGGACAGGGAACTCTGTTGCAGGCGCAGGGTGGGCGGCGACTGCAGGGTTTCGGTGGAGCGGGCCACCACGATCAGGTCGAACTCGTTGGCGGCGTTGGAGAAGGCGGCGATGGTGAAGTCGGGCGGGGTCAGGTCGCGGCCCTGGAAGGAGACGGTGTTGCCGGTGCCGGCGTTGCCGAAGCCGTCGCGGACCCCGGGGGCGCGGACGTTGTAGGTGTTCCCTTCCGACAGGTTCTCGGCGGCCGACAGGATGACCGAGGTCTGGTCGGCGCGCAGGACGGCGGCGGTCAGGGCGACGGGCACCCCGCCCCGGTCGAGGATGTAACTGCCGGTGCTTTCGGCGGTGGCCTGGACGACCGCCTCGTCGAACAGGAGGATGACGTCGCGCTGGCCGGTCAGGCCCTGGTAGCTGGTGCCGGTGAGGGCGGGACCCTGGGCATCGCCGGTCAGGGTGATGGGGCTGGCGGGGGCCGTGGTGGACATGCCGTCGAGATCCTGCAGGGTCGGGGTCACGGTGAAGGTGTAGAGCTGGCCATGGGTCATGCCCGGCGTCAGGATCAGGCGGACGGTGGTGGGGCTGGTCAGGGTGGCGACGGCGACGGTCTGGCCGGGGGTCACGAGGAAGGCCGTGGGAATCACGGTCGAGGAGGCGACCTCATGGTTGAAGGTCAGGTCGACGACGCGGCTGGCGATCTCGGTGACGCCGGTGAGCTGGAAGGGGGAGGTGGTCACGTAGATGGAGCCCGAGGGCGAGGCGAGGTTCCCGGTGTAGTCCTTGGCGCGGAAGGAGTAGTAGCCGTCGATCACCAGGGTGCCGGAGCTGTTGGTGCCGTTCCAGAGGGCGACCGTTTCGGTGCCGGAGGCGACGATGGGCAGACGGTTGATGATATTGCCGCCGGCGGTGCGCACTTCCAGCCAAAAGACGCCGGTCTCGCTGATCGGCTCGGCCGTGGTCAGCCGGACGGTCAGGGTGGAGACGGCGGGCGAGAAGCGGGTGCGGGGGACCCCGTTGACCAGCAGGGAGTAGGTTGAGACGACGGGGGCGAGGGTGTCGAGGACGGCCGTGGCGATGGCGCTGTGGGTGCCGTCGCTGACCCCGACGTTGCCGGCGGCATCGACGAGGTCGATCAGGTAGAGGCCGTCGGGGGCGTTGCCGCCGCCGCGGCTGTAGCGGCCGTTGAAGGCGCCCGACCATTTCTGGGTGCCGGCCGCGGTCATCGGGAAGGTGTCGGTGGAGATGGCGCCGCGGACGCGCAGGCGGGGGGCGGTGGTTTCCGACAGGGTGGTGAAGGTCGTGGTCAGCACCCCGTTCTTCGGGTTGAAATAGACGGCCGCGGTGGCCACGGTGCCGCCGGTCACGGTCGGGGTGGCGAGGTGGATGATCGGGGCGGTCGAATCGAGGGTCCAGGAGGCGGTCTCGCGGCTGGCGTTGCCGTCGGCATCGACCAGTTTCACGAGGTAGATGCCGTCGGTGGCGGGGCCGCCCGAAGCGGCGTCCCAGGTGAAGGTGCCGGCGGTGCCGCCGCCGAAGACCACCGCCACGGAGGCGACGGTGACCCCGAATTGGGTGAAGTGCAGCATGACGGGCTCGGTGGCGGGCCGGCTGAGCAGGACGGTCAGGGTGGCGGCGTTCGAGGCCACGGCGAAGCTGAAGGGCTGGTTGAGGAGGATCTCCGCGGCGCCGCTCGCCGTGGTGGACTGGAAGGACCGGGCGGTGAGCGAAGCGATGGCCGGGCCGCGGGTCATGAACTCGATGACGGGGAAAGGCCCGGTGGCCGGGTTGCGGGCCAGGTCGGTGCCGGTGATGGTGGCGGTCCAGGACCCCTGGGGCAGGGCTTCCGTCAGGGGCAGGTTGTTGGTGAACCGGGCCTGCGAATCGGTGACCCAGTCGATGAACCGGCAGGGGATCTGCGAGGTGCCGGTGGCGAGGATTATGGTCGGTGTGGCGGTCCGCCGGTTCATCGGCTCGCTGAAGGTCACGGTGAAGGTGGCCGCGCTGGAGGCCATGGTGTAGAGCGGGGCGGCGGGAACGCTGGTAAAGGCGGTGACGGTGGGGGCGGTGCGGTCGATGATGAGCAGGGCGGTGGAGGCCGCGCCGGCGGCGAAGTTGCCGGCCGCATCGGCGGCGGTGACCAGGTAGGTGCCTGGCGCGAAGCCGTTGGCCGCCGACAGGGTCTGGGTCACGGTGTAACTGCCCGCCCCGCTGGAAGTGAGGGCGAAGGTGCGGGTGGCCGTCCCCGAGGCGATGATCAGCCGCTGGGCGTCGGTGGCGGTGGCGGTGGTGAGGGCGAAGGTGATCGGCCCCTGGATCAGGTCATTGTGATAGTAGATGGTCTGCGAGGGTGTCGCGTCGGACACCCCGGTCAGGACGATGGCGGTGACGGTGGCGCCCACGGTGTCGTAGAGGATCGTCCGGCTCTGGGCGCTGATGTTCCCGAAGGTGTCCTCGATGCGGGCGGTGAAGGTGGTGAGGTCGAGGGCGCCGGGGGTGCCGAACAGGCCCGCGGTGACCGGGGCGGTGAACGGTGAGGCCAAACTGACGGGCGCGGATCCCACCAGGGTGGTGCCGGAAGCATACAGGAGCACCCGGTGCGGCTGGGCGAGCGGGCTTCCCGAGTAGGCGATGGTGAGGGTGGCCACGCCCGGGGCGGCGGCCGGGCTGAACGGCTGGTCGATCAGGGTGGTGTCGGTAGTGATCAGGGCCTGCTGGGATTCCAGCCGGAAGGTGGTGTATTCCGGGCCCCGGGTCCGGATCTGGATGGTGAAGGAGGCCCGCATCTTCGTGGTGTTCTCGGCCACGTTGCCGGCGAGATCGGCGGCATCGAAGATCTGGAACGTGTAGGTGCCGGGCTCGGTCGTCGAGGAGATCGCCGCTGAATTCTGCAGGGCGACCGTCCAGGTGGCGGCATGCCACCGCACGAAGCTGAGGGGGATGGTGCAGGTGGCGCCATTGACCAGATGGACCAGGAGGCCGTCAATGGCCGTGGTGAGGTTGGAGTTCATCGGCTCGTCGAAGGAGAACAGGAAGGTATAGGAACCGATGCCCCCGGGGCCGATTTCGAGCACCTGTCCGTTGGGGACGGAGGGCGAGATCGAGGCCACGGTGGGCGTGGCGGTGTCGACCCGGACGACGAACCCGGAGGTGGCGGTGTTGCCGGCCAGGTCGTAGGCGGCGAGGGTGTAGGTTCCCGGTTTGAGACCGGTTCCTGTCGCGGTCTGGTAATCGGGGGCGGCGTTCAGGATGCGGGAGGCATCGAGGATGGCGGCGCCGCTGGCGAAGACCAGACGGATCGGCTCGGAGCCGTAATCGTTGCTGGGATCATCGAACTCGAGGGTGATGGTGGCAGGGCCGAGCCGCGGCGAGTAGTACTGGATGCCGTCGGTGGCGATGCCGCCGCCGGGGGCCTGGAAGGTCAGGTTGGTGCAGGTGGCGATGAACGTGTCGAGGACGAAGCGGCCGCGCCAGGTCGCCGATTCGTTGCCGTACTGGTCGCGGACGAAGATGCTGTAGGTGGCCGGGCCGCCGGCGGGCGGCACGGGGAACAGGGCATCCCAGGCGGCCGCCGAAGTGGCCACATATCTGGTACTCGCGTTGGGCGGGCACTGGTAATCGAAGCTGGCGACGAAGACGCCGTTGGAGTCTTTCAGGATGAGCGAGTGGGTGCCCACGGTCTGGTTGCTGGTGTAGGTGACGACGAAGGTGGCCACGTCTCCCGGCCAGGCGACCAGGGGGCTGAACGGGTCGGTCGAGCGGCTGGCGGCATCGCCGGGGTTGCCGAAGACCAGCGGCTGGTGGGTCCAGAGCCGGACGTCAGGGGTGGGGCCGGTGGTGTGGACGTAGATCTGGGTGCCTTCCGAGGCGATGAGGGCGTTGCCGGCCCGGTCGCGGCCGCCCTGCACCCGGTAGGTATAGGTGCCGGTCTCGAGGGCGGCGGTGATGCTGGCCGTGTTCATAAAGTAGGCGGTGGTGGCGTTGTTGTAGTCGGCCCAGAGACAGGTGCTCATCGGGATGGAGATGGCCGGCTCGATCGCGAGGTAGAGGTAGAGTTCCGGAGACACCGAACTGTCCATGGGTTCCGAGAAGGTGACCGTGAAGGTCGCGCCGCCGTCGGGAGCGGGGCCCTGCACCGAAGGGGGGCTGATCGGGGAGATGCTGACCACCCGGGGCGGGGTGTCCTCGACGGCCAGGGTCAGGGAACCGAGGCCGTCGTGGAGGTTGCCGGCGCCGTCGACCACCCGCACAGCATAGGTGCCGGGGGTGAGGTCGAGGCCGAAGTGGGCCGAGAAGGTGCCGTTGTTGGGCGACGTGAAGGGATCCATGGGAACGGTCGAGGTCGCGCCGCCCAGGCGGAAGACGGCCAGGCGCAGGTCGGCGGTGGCGTTGTCGGCGGCGTGACAGGTGGCGGTCAGGTTGGCGCCGGCCGCGGTCGGGTTGTAATAGAAGACGCTGCTGGCGAAGGTGCCGATGCCGGTGGGGCTGGTCAGGGCGAAGAAGTCGAGGGTGGGGGTGGCGGCGTCGTAATAGAGGGTGGTCAGAGGGATGGTCTCGTTTCCTGCGGAATCGCGGATGCGGACCTGGTAGGCCGTGGGGTCGAGCACCCCGGGCGAACCGAACTGGGCGGCCCGCACCGCGGCCTCGCCGGTCGTTCCGGCCAGGGAGAGGACCGAGGAGCCCACGAGGACGGTGGGGGCGGCGGCCGCGTAGAACCGGGCATAGAGGGGCACGTTGGCGGGAACGCTGTTGAAGGCGAAGCTGAGCGTGGCGGCCAGGGGGGCGATCATCGGGCTGAAGGTGTCGGTGGCCAGGCTGGTGTTGGTGATCGTCGACTGGACCGTCCAGAAGGTGACGGCGCCGGGGACGATGTCGGGGCCGTTGGTCTTGACGTCGACGGGGCGGGTGGCGGTGACGAACGCGTTGCCCGCGACATCGCGGCCGCCGCTGAAGGTGTAGGTCCAGGAGCCGTTGGGCAGGGCGTTGGTGACGGCCTGGTCGTTGCTGAATTTGGCGATACTGCCGGCGGTGCCGGTGGCCCAGCCGGTGAAGGTGAAGCTGATGGCGTAGCCCGTGGTGGCCAGCGCCATGGCGGGTTGCGCTCCCGGGGTCTGGTCCATCGTCTCGTTGAACTCGATGCTGAAGTAATTGGAGTTCGCCGCGAGGAGGGGCACCACGTCGGACAGGGCGTAGGTGGCGATGGTCGGGGTGGCGGTGTCGATCAAGAAGGCCATCGAGGCCTGCGAGAAGCCGACATCGGGCGGGGTGGTGGTGGAGGCCATGGCGGCCAGGTCGTAGACCAGGGTGGCGACCCCGTTGGGGATGGCCTGGCCGAAGGCGTCGGTCACCCCGGCGATGGTCGCGGTCACGTCGACGAGCTGTTGGCCTTCCGGCAGGGGGTCGGCGTTGGCGAACCGGGCCACGTAGCGGAGCTTGGAGGAGGTGATCTGGCGGGTCGTCCAGCCCAGGAAGGTGCCGTTGACCGTGAAGGAATCGGAGGAGATGGTGGCCGTGGGCGTCGTCGAGGCCAGCGGCACGGGCGTGGTTCCGATGTAGACGGGGTCATACTCGAAGTTGAACCGCAGTCCGCCGGGGTTGTAGTACTTCGTAGGCGGCGGATCGCTGACCGCGCAGGCCACGAAACTGGCCAGGCCCAC
>CAZKPI010000341.1:0-5776 GCA_964554555.1 uncultured bacterium | reverse complement strand
ATGGAGATCGATGGTCACTTCGCCGGGCAGGCGGCAGGTGTGGGTCAGCAGAACGGCGGTGCCGGCGGCGGCGATCCGGTCGATGGTCGCCCGCATCTCCGCCTGCCGGCGGGCATCAAGACCGACGAAGGGTTCGTCGAGAAGCAGGACAGGCGCGGGATACTGCCACAACCCCGCCAGGCCGAGCAGGCGCGCCTGGCCAAACGACAGCAGGCTGGTCTCGCGGGAGGCCAGGTGGGCCAGCCCGAAATCGCGCAGGGAAGCGAGGGCCACCGCAACGGCCCGTTCGGGGGTCTCCTCGCGGTACTCCGGCCCCAGCAGTAATTCGTCGATGACCGTGGCACAGGCGATCTGCAGGAGCGGATCCTGGGCAGAACGGCGGGCGCCGGCGGCGGGGAAGCCCCCGAGGTCGGCTTCGAAAACGGCGCGGGATCCGGGGGCGGGCAGTTGCCCGCCCAGGACGGCCAGGAGCGTGCTTTTCCCACACCCCGACGGCCCGCACACGTGATGCACCCTGCCCGGCTCGATGGTGAAGGACAGGTCGCACAGCACCGGCTCCTCTTCCGGAGCGAACCGGAACTCCCCGACGCGAACCCGCCAGGGGCCGCCGGACGACCCGGCACCACCAGGGCTGGTCGGGCTCATCGCCGGAACCTCCGCCGGAACATGCTCCCACGCGCTATTCCCTGACGGGCCGGCGAGCCGCGACCCGCGGCCGACAGCGGGCACCCCGCTTTCCCACGGACACAGGGCCCGTGACTCGTCGGCGGTCCGAACCCCGGTCGGCCTGGTGCCGCCAGGTTCCGGGAAAGGCCGGCCCCCAGCCAGCCGGGAGCGTTGGTCGTCGTCATCCCCAGCTCCCGTCGGGGGGACGGTGGGGGAACCATTGCACCCAGAACCCCCCATCCCCCTGCACCAGGCGGGCCCGGCCGCCCAGGCCCCTGGCCGCGGCCAGCAGTTCCGCCTTGTCGAGCTGGGGCATGGGGCGGCCGCCCCTCATCTGACCCAGGCGGGCCTCCTTTTCGCGGAGGATGGCCTCCCGCAAGGCCGGCGGGGTGCTCAACCCGAACCCCCCGCCAAGGTAGGCCAGGCCGGCGGGGCGCAGGACGCGCCGGATGCCGGCCAGGGCGGCCGGGATGTCGGGCCAGAACTGGATCGACCCGCGGCTGAAGACCAGGTCGTAGGCGCCGGCCGCGAACGGCAGGGCCCCGGCCTCGCCCACGACAGGCCGGAACCGGCAGGCCAGACCGGGGTGTTCGGCCAGACGGGCGCCGGCGCGTTCCAGCATCGCGGGGCTGATGTCCAGATCGTCGAGCCGTGCGGCGCCGGCGCGCAGAAGTTCCAGGGCCATGTTCCCCACCCCGCCCCCGATCTCGAGGACGGTCAGCCCGGCGAGGGGCCGGCCCAGCACGGCGGCGACGTCTTGTACAAGATAGGGATACATGGGGGCGAACACCTCGTCGGCCACCCGGCCGAAGGCGTCGGCGTGTTCGGCATCCCAGTCGGCGAGCGGGCCGGCCGCCGACGGCAGGACGAGCGGACGCGGCGCCTGGCCGGAGCCTGGTTTCACGGGCACACCTCCGGCGGGGGGCGGATGGCGGGGAAGGCCGCCAGCAGGCCGGCATCGCGGGCGGCCAGCACACTGCGGGAGCCCTTCAGCACACGGGAAGTGGCGCCCTGGGCGAGCATGGGCAGGGCGGCGGCCTCGTCCTCCACCCAGGCCCCGGCGATGATGTCCACTCCTGCCTCGAACAGCACGGTGCTCATCGGCACGGTGGGCCCGAGGATGATGCAGACCGCCCCCGGACGCTTGAGAGCGAGCAGGCCCTCCACCGTGTCGTTCAGGCAGGTGACCCCGGTCATGGTGATGACATCGGCCTGGGGCACGACGCGCGGGGCCTCCTCCGCGGCCAGGTCGCCAGGCTGGGGGCGCTTTTCGAGAATGAGCATCTGCCGGGCGACGTTCCTGATCCGGTCGAGGTGCGGGAAGTGCCCGACCACCACGACGTTCTTTCCCGTTCCCAGGCGGGCGGTGAGGTCGAGCGCGTTGCCCTCGTGGAAATGGAGGCCGTCAAAGGTCAGGCAGGAATTGAGAGCGGCCATGCCGATCGACCGTTCGATGGGCTGGGACGAGGAGGTCCAGCCAACGAGTTCGCGCAGGGACTGTTCCTCCATGCGGCCCATGTGCCGGACCGGAGTGTGACTGCCGGCGGGGAAGATGGCATCGTCGGTGAGGGTCATGCTCAGCCCCAGCCGAAAGGAGCGAACGGCAGTGAAAAAGGCGTAGGCGACCACGAGGGAGGGCTTCCGGTCGAGGCGGGCGGGTGGAATCGCGCGGATCACCCGGTCGATCAACTGGGACATTGACGTTCACTCCTCAGGGTGGAAAGGATCTGCCGGACATCCTCCGGCGGGACCATGGCCCGGGGCCTGGCGGGATCGACCCCGCGGGCCCGCAGGGCGAAAGTGACCCGGTCGGCCATGCCGAACAGCCGGGCGAAAAAGGGGAAGAGCAGGGCGTGCAGGCGTGACGCGAGGGGGCCGCGGGCGAACGCCCCCCGACAGCGCTGGATCATCAGGACTTCGGCGCCTTCCCGCGCGAGCAGGGGCAGGAACCGCAGGGCCACCTCGAGGCTCAGCAGGAAGGGGGCGGGCACCCAGCCCCGCAGGGCATGCATGCCCTCGCGGGGATACAGGCACCGGGAGAAACTGGCGGCCGGCGACAGGAACAACAGGATCCGCAGGAAGGTGCGCCCCCCCAGGGCGGCCACGTCGGCCTGCCCGGCAGGAACAGCCATCAGCCCAACCAGCAGAGCGAACCCGGCCGCCCCCTGGATCTCCCGGCCGAGGCCGGCCAGGTCGGGACAACAGAGGCGGCGGAACAGGACGCATCCGGCGGCCCCGGCCAGCAGGAGGCGGATATCCTCGGCCCAGACCCCCAGGAGGAGGAGGCCGATCATCGTCACCACGCGGGGCAGGAAGGGGAGGGCCGGCGGCGCCGCGAACCAGACTGCCTCGGGGCCGGCAGGGACAGCGGGGACCGCGGGAACGGCCGCCCCGCCAGACGCCGCGCGGACGTCCTGCCCCGCGGACAGGGCCAGGGAAACGCCGCCGGCCCCGGGTGGATCCGCTTCCGGCCGCATGGTCAGACCGTCCGCTCGGGCAGGGCGGCCAGGACCCGACTGCCGATCAGGCCGCCCACAAATCGCAGGAACCCATGGAACCCCACGAACAGGGCGAGGAAAAAGGGCAGGCCCTGGGCCAGCAGGAACTGGTCGCGGCCGACAAACAGGGCCAGGACGCCCACCTGCAGAACCGTCCCGACCGTTCCGCAGGCCGCGCAGAGCAGACCGCTCCACACCCGCGCCGTCGCCAGGTCGGCCGGCCACCGGCGGTGGATGAGATCGAGCAGGAAGCCATCCGCCACCATCAATGGCAGAAGGACGGGATTGTGGGCGGTGGGCGGCCCCCCAGGCAGGAAGAAGATCACCAATTGCTGTACGGTGCGGGTGAGCCCCGCGGCCAACGGATGCCGGACCCGGGCACGGGCAATGACCAGGCAGGCGGCGGCCAGGGGGATAAAGACCATGCCCCCGAAGCCGGGCAACGGGATCAGGGCGTGGACGACATTGGTCGACAGCACCCCCACGCCCCCGGCGGCGCCGAGCAGGCCGATCAACACCCAGTCTTTCAAAGTCATACAGAGTTGTATTTTTATTTTACACGGTGATGCAGTTTTCCTCAACGAAAAAGTCCTTTACGGAGCCCCCCCCCGGCCGGCGAGGGTGGCCGGAGCGGGAAAGCGTTCCCGCGGCCTCCCCGCCCGGTGGATGGGAACCTTGGCGGGGCATCGCCTGCTGGCCGTCAGACGGAAGGGTTGCCAGGCAGGGCAAACGCCAACCTCGCAACGGCGGTCAGAGCGGGAGGAGCTCCGCTCCTCCCGGCCGCCTCGCCAGGGGCCGGCGGCCCCTGGATCCCTGGTATCTGCCTGCCGAACGCTCCGCGTTCGGCAGGCCGCCCGTCGGCTTCACGAACCCTCCCGACCGTGCGTCTCTTCTGCCCATGCCGGCTTGGAGCAGGCGTCTGGCCTGGGTTCCAGCGAAAGGGGAAAACCGGCTGGCCTGCCCGGTGGTATAGTGGTAAGGAGAATCCCGGAGATACGGAGGACTGCCCCGATGGCGTTCCACCTGCGCCGATTTGCCTGCCTGACCGTCCTGCTGGCCATGACCACCCTGACCGCGGCCGCCGGGCCCTTCACCGACGCCCCGGTGGCCGTGGCCGGCTCGTCCTCGCTCGCGTCAGACCTCTCCCCCGAGGTGCCCGAGGGCAAGCCCGGCCTCTGGTCCCGGCTCACCGGCGCGGTCAGGAAGGCCTGGGGCCGCGTCACAACCCGCCTGGGAAAGGCCATCCCCGACCTGAAGGTGCCCACCTCGGTCACCAGCTCCGCGCGGATCCCCGGGCACGACGGGCCCGAGTTCGTCTGCCAGGGCATCTGCCACCTCCCGGAGAGAATCCTTCCCCCCGGGCCGGTCGCCCGCCCCTCCGGCCCGGCTCGCTACGTCCTGCTTTCCTACTACCCGGTTCCCGAACATACCGGCGAACCATCGCAACTGGTGGTGGTCGAGGTGGCCACCGGCAGGGCGGTCCGGCGGTTCGGACTGTATGAAGGACCCGGCCGCCCCTACACCGGCCATGCCGGCGGAGTGGCGGTGGCCGGCCGCTACGTGTGGGTGGCCTCGGGCTGGAAGCTCTACGGTTTCGGGCTCGCGGAAATCCTCGACGGCCTCACCGGCGCCGGGGCCCGGCCGGCGCCCCCCGGCCGGAAACTGCCCCCCAGCCTGCGGCCGGTTCCCACCCTCGATCTGGTCGCCGACCGGATCGTCGAGGTCGACAGCAAGGCGAGCTTCGTCAGTTTCGACGGCACCTTCCTGTGGGTGGGGGATTTCGTGAAGTCCTCGAGCGCGTCGTTCGCGCCGGTGGCCCACCATGCCCGCAACCCCTTCGGCGGGATGACCTGGATCGCCGGGTACCGGGTCGACGCCGACGGTCTGCCGACCGCGACCCGCACCTACACCTTCGACGACGACGGCCGGGCCCGCACCGGCCGCCGTCCCGACCGTCTGCTCTTCTGCCGCGAATCCGTTCAGGGCATGGCGGTCTGCGGGCCCTGGGTGGCCCTCAGCCTCTCCTACGGGGCCATGAACTCGAAACTGGCCTTCTACCGGAACCCCTTCCGCCAGGCCGGCCGGAAGGCGGCCTTCCAGCCCGACGGCCAGGCCGGCACCTTCACGGTCGAGGCCTGGACCCTGGCCGAAGGGGTCAACTGGCTGAAAACCGTGAAACTGCCGGCCGGGGCGGAGGACCTGGAATACGACGGCCGCTCCCTCTACGTGACGTTCGAGGGGGGCTCGCCAAACTACCGCCAGAAGTGGCTTGCGATCAACCCGGCCCTCAGCATCACCGACTGTTTCTACGTGCTTGACCCGGCCAGGGAACTCCGCTGAGCCCCTGCCCGCCTCACCGCCGGGCCGGACCCGGCGGTTCGCTCCGGCCCCGCCACCGGGTTGCCCGAGGCCGCCGCTCGCCGGAGACCCCCGCAGGCCCGATCAGGGGGGGCCACCGCGGCCCCCGGCGCCGGAAGGCAGGAAGGATCCCGCGGCAGGCTCCTCCGGCACCGCCAGTTGTCCCAAAGGCGAATGGCCCGCGCGGGCGGGCACCGAATAGTGTAAAATCGGAGAAACTCTTCCAGGGGGGTTCTCATCCATGTCCGAAGCAC
>CAZKPI010000340.1:0-5788 GCA_964554555.1 uncultured bacterium | reverse complement strand
ACCAGGGGGTTGGGAAGGGCGCAAACTCGTGATACAATCGGCATGAAAGGGGAGTCTCCGGGTAAGATGGTTGTTGCAAACTCATTCTACACGAAGGCCCCCCTTTCATCCCCCCGCAGGGGGGAGACGGATAGGAGGCATGGCGGTTCCGGTTCTGCCGAGAACCGCGGGGAAGAGCCTCTCAGGCCGATCTGCGGGTTCTCATCTGCCCGCCCACGCCATTCTCAAACTGGGAGCCGAGGCTGCGAAAAACCGCCCCTTTTCCGGTCAACTTCGGTGCGACTCAACACCGGCACCCCGTCCCGGTCCCGCTCCCGGCCGTCGCACCGGTGCAGACGGCCTTTCTTCTCGACGAAGACGGCATCCCGCCCGTTGACCAGGATGTCGGAAACGTCGGGATCCTCGAGCAGGGTCTGGATCGCGCCCAGGCCGGCGATGTTGTGCTGGAAGCGCCGGAGGAGAACCTCCCGGACCCGCGCGGGCACGAGCCGGCCGGTCTTCCTCTCGTAGTCGAGCAGGAAGGTCCCGACCACGGAGGCCAGGAGATCACAGCGGGCCTGGTAGTCACGGGAGCTGAAATCCCCGGGCAGGGCCGCGGCAATGGCGGGAAGCTCATCCCGCAGGATGCGCCCGGTCTCCTCCGTCCAGAATTGCTCGCGCTGGGCCTGCCGGGCCGCGGTGAAGGCACCCTCCGCCCGGTCACCCTCGGTTCCCTCGAGCCGGGCCTGGAGGCGGTCAAGAGCGGTCGCACCTCGTTTGGTCGGTTCCATGGTTCCTCCTGCCCGGCATCAGGGTCGGGTCAGCGGGGCGGCGGGACGGTGCTCCCGCCGGTCAATCCTCGATCATCAGATCGGCGTACTTCTGCCGGGCGGGGATCGACACGAGTTCGACCCGGCCCGGGTCCCACTCGCCGGGGTCGGCGGCCGGCGGGAAGACGGCCGCGGTCAGCTTCCCGCCGAACACACAGCCGGTGTCGATGCCCAGGGCGTGGGCATCGCGCCGCGGCTCAGGGAAGGGGTTGTGCCCATAGACGGCGAACCCCTCGCGGCCGTCGTAGGCCTCGGCCCACCAGGTGACGCCAGCGGGGCTGTTGAGGCTGACCGGCTTCCCCTGGTCGTTCAGGAAGCGGATCCACAGCAGGCGCTCGACATCACCCTTGCCGTGCGGATCGGTCAGCGTCATGGACGAGTACAAGCCCCCGTGAAAGACGATGACCTTCCCGAACCGGGCGAAGAAAGGCAGGCCGCCGAGCCATTCGAGATCGTCCAGGGACAGGCGCTTGAAAAAGGCCAGCTTCTCGGGGGGCAGTTCCCGTTCGATCCTCTTGTTGTTGGCCTTCCACAACAGCCACTGCCGGAAGTAGCGAACGTATTTGTACTCGTGGTTGCCCAACACCACGGAGATTCCCAGCTCGCGGGCCCACCGCAGGCACCCCGGCGGGTCGGGCCCCCGGTCGACCAGGTCGCCGACACAGACCTCCAGGTCGCCCGGACGAGGGGCGGCCAGTTCCCGCAGGGCCTGCCACTCGGCCAGACAGCCGTGGACGTCGCCATACACGATGAGACGGGGGGAAGCCTGGGCCATGTTCCTCTCCTTGCCGGGGGGCATCTGGCGGTGCCGACGCCTCAACTATACCGGGCGGCCTGCCGGAAAAGCAACCGGAAGGGCCCCCGGCCTCGCCCGGGCCCTTCCTTCCATCCTGAAAGCATCGGGTCATGCCGCGAGGGAGAACACCGCCAACCGAGACCGGCGGCCGCGGGGGGAAGCCGGGTTCCGGGGGTTCCCCAATCGGGCCGGCTCGTTCCGGCCTGGAGGGAAGGAGCAGGCGCCTGATGAGCACCACGGACCGGCGGGGGGTGGTGGCAACTTTTTTCCCCAACATGCCCAAGACAGCCATTGGCAGAGCATTTCCGTAAAAGCACCTGCTGTTTGGCGCTGGGTCAGCCATCTGCCAATTCGGCGGAATGGCACCTCAAAAGTGGACGGATATCAGATGGGAACGCTCCAGGAATATCTGCATCTGGGATCGGCGCATTCGTAAAGGAATTCCCCTTCCGTGTCTGAGGCCGGAGTTGAGATGTTGCCGTGCGACACTGACGAAAGGAGGAAAAACACCGAGCGACGGCGGCACCTGGGGCACGTCTTTCCGGGCTCGAACCGGCCATGGTAGTGCGAGTATGTTCTGGGCTTGCGCATCGAAGCGATTGATCTGGCTTTGGGACCATATTCCTTCACGTCCGGATCGACGCTTTTTCGGATCAATAGATCCACGATGTCCTCGAATTCCTTCTCCGCCGCGATAAAAATGCTCTTTCGAGCACGCTGGTCGATGGGAAGATATCCTGATGCCAACAGAGCGACCACCGGTTTGAAACCGCGGCGGCATGCTGTTTCAAGGTGGTGGTAACCAGGCTTCAGGCCGTGTTTCAGCAGAAGGCTGGCGATGTTGCGGAACCCCTTTTGACAAGCCGCTGACATGAGCATCGAAGTTGCCCGGGCGCCCCTGGCCAGGAGGAACGCCATCACTTCCGGACGGTCGTTTTCACAAGCGGCTTCGAGCCCGGCGGCCAACAGGCTGTTCAAGGCTCCCATCTTTTTTTCATCTCCCCCGGAATTTTCAGCCATCTTTGATTGTGAGGAGAGAAGAATGTTCAAAACATCCGCATGTCCCTTCCTGCAGGCTTGCACAAACGCCGATTCGGTCATCGTCAAGCCCTGCTCAAGAAGGAATTGAACAAGGCTCGGGAAACCATTGCCGCAAGCTATCTCGAAAAAAGATGGATCGACCGGACAACCGTGGCCGATCAGAATGCGGACCAGGTCGATCCAGCCTCTTCGGCAAGCCCATTCCATGACTTGCCGGAGGAGGGGTCGATCTGAAGCAGGTACCGGGCTTCCCTGCAGGAGGAGCGGAACGATGATATTCCTCCGATTCCCGGCAAGGGCAAAATGCAGGGCATTCTGACCTTGAGGATCGCATGCACTGATGTCCGCGCCAGCCTTCAAAAGGCAGACCACGGCAGACGAAAGACCACGATCGGACAAGATGATCAACGGGGTTCGGCCGTTCCGGTCACGCACTTCCGTATTGGCGCCATGGCGAATAAGGATTTCGAGAACCGAACAGACTTTCTCCTCAGACAGCCGGCACCCCGCCAGCAGGGGGGTGTCTCCATCGTTATCCGCCATTTCCAGACTCGCGCCCCTGGAAAGAAGGAACTCTGTCAGAGAAGAACCTTCCTGAAAATCCTCCAACGCGAGGAAAAGAGGCGTCCTCCCCTGATTGTTCCTGGCATTCACCTTGGCTCCATGTTCGATGAGAAACATGGCCTTGTCGATATATCCCATTCGTATCGCGAGGTGAAGAGGGGTATTCCCATCAGGATCTTGGGCATTCACATCCGCGCCGCATTCGAGCAGAAGCGCCGCGATATCCGATGACAGGGCCCGGATGGAGGCAACGATATGCAATGGGGTTCGGCCGATTTGGTTGCGGAGATCCGCACCCCCATTTTCGGTCAGAATGTTTCTGATCGTTTCAAGGGAACTCTCTTGCTGAAGAGCTTCGAAAAGAATGGAGTCTTTGACGGCTGGGGTTTTCGTTCGACGACGCAGATTTGCTTTCCGCCGTGTTTTTTCTTCCTTTTCAAAGTATTTCCGGTTTTTTGCGCCTCGTTCGACCAGAAATTTCGCGATCCGGCTGTTCCCGCCCCTGCGGGCATAATCCAGGGCGGTGTCGCCGATACCATCTCGAATGTTTAGGTCGGCCCCATGCTCCACCAGCCATCGGACAAGTGCCATTTCTCCATGAAAAGCCCTTTTCATCAAGGCGGTTACGCCAAACTTGTCTCGTGTATCGAGATCGACCCCATACTCAAGAAAAATCTGGGGAACATTCAAACTGCCATCATACAGAGTTTCCATCAGAGCGGTTTCCCCGCGAGAGTTGGCTGAGGACGGATCCACGCCGTGTTTCAACAGAACCTCAGCCGCCCGCGTATCTTCGGCAAAGCGGCAGTGCATGATGGGAAGCTTTCCAAGATCGTCTTGAAGGTTCGGATCAGCTCCGGCTTTCAGGCACTTTTTGACTTTTATGGGATCGGAATCGATGATCGCCCGAATCAACTCATTTTGTATGCCCATATCAGCCGTTTCCCAGAATGGAAGTTCTTGGAATTTTTTGTTTCCACTGGAGCCCTCAGACACCCGCGGAATCTCATAGACCAAAACCCGGCCTGAGTTGAATGTCAATGAATTCTATCAAAAGCCAAATTCCCTGCCAATGCATTTCATCAGTGGAAGGCGATGGCCGCAGCGTTGACCGCCGAAGGTCAAGGCATAGCCCTTTCGGGGTGACTGCTCCGAGCCACGGCGTCCAGGGCAGGAGAAGATCCTCACACAGGCAACCGGTTGTTGCCATTCCCAGCCTCGCTTGGCATCTCAAGCATGGTACCGCCAAGAACCCTCCGCCACAGGCGGCGGCCTGGAACCTTCTGCCGGGTTCACTGCTGAACCCGGGCCGCGATCACCAGAAGCGCGGCTCAACAGCGTTCGGCCAACGGATGGAGACAAGAACCCCGGAAACCTGCGGGAAAAGCCCGCCCATTCCGGTCTTTCAGAATTTCCTGTCGGGGGTGCGAGAACCCGGGGGACGGCGGCCATAAGGGTTGGCGGGCCGGCAGGGTTGATTCCCGGATCTCGCGTCGGTCGAGGGAAGCCGGCGCCGGGCGGGGAACGAAGCGATCTCCCGAGTCGAGGTGCAGGCGGCCCCCAATCTTGATGGAGGGAAACACCAGAGCCGGCCAAAACAGCAGGCTCGATGGGCCGGGGGCATCGGGCGCGAAGGCGGCGGTCACCAGAAAGGAGAAAGACATGAGCGGAACGGAAACAGGGTCGGCCCCCACCGAAACGGGGAAGGGCGTCCTGCTCGAGATCGCCCGCCTCGTCGAGACGGCCTATCCGGCCTTCTCGGTGCCGGCGGCGCCGGACGGGCTGTCGTTCCGGGCCCGGCCGCGGGGAAGCCCCGACCCGGCCATCAGCAGTGTGACCGGAGCGCTCTCCGACCAGAAGGTGGTGGTGACGATCGGCCTGCGGGCGATGCCGGCGCAGGCCAAGGTGGGCTTCGGAGCGGCCGTCCAGGCGCTGGCGCGGCTGACCAGTGACCGGTTCCAGTTCAGCACCCGGACGATCGAGGCCGAAGGCGTGGCCTTCGAGCACCTGCAGGTCGAGATGAAGGTGGCGCCGCAGTTCCTCGGCTACGCGCGCGAGAAGGCTCTCCACGCCGCGCTGGTGCAGATCCGCGAGGCGGCCCTGGCCCTCGGGAGCCTGATGCCCCAGGAGGCGGGCGCCCCGGACCTCGACAAGCTCTACGCCCCGTTCAAGGAGCACCTCGAGCCCCAGCCCCGGCCCGGCCCGGAACTCCTGCCCCTGCCCGACCCGGTCGACCGCCTCGCCGCCGAGGCCTTCGCCCTGCTCGAGAGCGGCGCCAGCATCGCCCTGGTCAGCCCGTTCGAACTGGCCATCGACCTCGCCCTCGCCGCCCTGGCCCACACCGCGGGGCGGAACGGCCTGCCGATGGCCCGCTTCACCAGCGCATCGGTGCCGGTGCGGGGGCTGGTCGAGCTGGTCCGGCTGGCGCCCGGGGTCGTCGCGGTGCCGGCACGCTCCATCAGCCTCGCCGCGAACCCCTACGAGATCACCTCGGAGGCCGCCGCCATGGTCGACACCCTCTTCGCCGCCGGCCGGCCGGTCGTCTTCACCGGCTCGTTCGAGCAGCAGCAGACCGTCT
>CAZKPI010000339.1:3732-5791 GCA_964554555.1 uncultured bacterium | reverse complement strand
ACCGGGTTGGGGTTGTTCGGTTCGCCCAACTGGCTGCCGATGGACGTCCTGCCGGACGCCGACATCGGCTGGAAGATGGCCGTCTCGCCGGACGGCCGGCGGTTGATCCTGGCCGGCGCCAATTCCGCCCCTTCCAACAAACTGTTCCTCTTCGACATTTCCTATCCCATTCCCAGTGCAGGCCCGATGAACCTGGGAACGGTGGCATCGCGCGTCATCGATCTTCCCGCCGCCCCCACCAGCCTGGCGGTGCGGCCCTTCAACAGCTTCTCCACGGCCCCCGATCGGATGAAAGATGTCACTCCCGCCGCCGCCGCGCTCACCGCGGCCGGCTATCCCACCCCCCGCGCGGGTCTCCAGATGGCCGCCCTTGGGAAGAACGGCATCTACATTGTGAATGGGGCAGACGCGGCGGACACCCCCCTGGCCTTCACCGCCCGGTATGATCCGGTCGGGCGCACCCTGACAGCCCTGGCGCCCCCCGCCCTGGCGGTGCGGAACGCCCAGATCATCTCGTACTACAATTGGATTTACTGCCTTGGCGGATATGACGGTTCCAACATGGACCGAGTCCTGGCTTACGATATTGCCAACGGGGTGTGGTGGGGCCAGACCCTGGCCGCCCGGTATTTTCGGAAACTGCAGAGCAACGACAACAGCACCCTGCTGGGCAAGGACACCGCGGCCGGGGCTCTGACGCCCTACGGCATCGTCCTGGCAGGCGGCAATGCGGGGGTGAATGGCACCACCATGGTCAATGTCTATTATCCCCACGCCCTGATGACGGGCGGGGCGAACGCGGAATTCGGCGAAACCCTGGCCATGCCCAGCCTCACCGCCAATTCCCGCGACGGCACCGGAGTCTGCCATTTCAGCCGCAAAGACAAAAAGTGGTATTTCTACCTGATCGGCGGGGGAGCCAGCTGGCCAAGCACCGATGACGTCTCCATCAAACGGTTCAACTTCGACACCAACAGCTGGGACGCCTCCTGGGATGTAGAGGACACCATTCTGACCGAGCGGTGCGCGGCAGGAGCCTGCTCGTGGGGCGACGAGATCTTCATCTTCGGCGGATACCGGGGCGCCATCACAACCACGACCAACACTGGCATCGCCTTCAACCCCGACAATCAGAAATTCCGCCAGGTCGCCAACCTTCCCAACGCCCTCGTCCGGGACACCGCGGCCGTTCCCTGCGGACCGTTCATCTACGTCATCGACGGCCGCGACGGGAATCAGATCGTCCAATACACTCCGTGAGCAACCGATCTCAGGGGGTGACCCGGCGCCGGATCACCATGGCCGGTCAGCGGGCGTCCCATGGCTGATCTCCCTGACCTTCCCGCTCCCGGCCCAGGCTCTGGCACGGGGAAGAATGAGGCCCCGGACGGGGACGCCCTGCCGCCCCCGGAGGAAGGGAAGTCCCGGCCCTCTGGCGGGAAGGGGGGTGCCCTGACCCGCTCCGACCTGCTCATCGCCACCTGCGGGGCGGTGCTGATGCTCACCCAGATCATCGCCGTACGAGAAATCGGGTCCGCCCTGTTCCCCACCGAGCTGGTGACGATCCTGAGCGTCATCATGGTAATGAGCGGTCCCAGCGTGGCTTACGCGGTCTCCGACCATGTCAGCGACCGGTCCCTGGCCTGGTGGGGGGGCATGACCACGGCCTTCCTGCTCCTTCTGCCAGTCGGCATCCGCTGGTTCACCGGGTTCATGGTCGGCCAGGGCCTCGATCTGGCGGCCCTGTTCCTCGTCTTCTGCCTCGGCGGCCTGCTCACCTCGGCCTTCTTCGCGGTCTTCCTGCCACGGCTGACCGGTCGCGGCGGCAGTTTCCGCCGCCTCTATGCCCTGGAACTGGCGGGCGCGCTGACCGCCCTGGGACCGGTGGCGGCAGGCCTGCCCTGGCGCGGGCAACTGCTCCTGTTCTTCGCGCTGATCGTGCTCGCTCTCCACCTGGGGCTGGAACGCCCACGTCTGACCCTGGCCGCCGGCCTCGCGGCCACAGCCATGGCTTTCGCCTATCCCACCCTCGATGCCCGGGCGGCGGATCTTCACCACC
>CAZKPI010000339.1:0-3722 GCA_964554555.1 uncultured bacterium | reverse complement strand
GGCGGCGGAATACTACTGCCGAAACTGCTGGGACATGACGCAACCGCGATCCCTGGCGGTGGCCTATTCCCCTTACCAGCGGGTCGAGGTGATGCAGGAGGGCGGGCGACGCATTCTGCTGCTCGACGGTCTGCCCTACTACGACGCGGGGGAACTGCACTGGTTCAACCACTACATCGCTGAACTGCCGGGACGATTCCTCCGGGGTCGGGGCAAAAAAGCCCTGGTCGTCGGCTCGGGGAGTCTCGGTTCCACCGCATATCTGGTGCGTCAGGGGTTCGCAGTCATCACGGTCGACCTCGACCGGCAGGTGGCCGAGTTCGGGATGAGATATTTCCTGGACCTCCACCGGCTGAGCCCGGGGGATTTCGAACTGCGAACCGGGGATATCCGCCGCGTCCTGGCCGATCACCCCGAGGAGCGCTTCGATCTGATCGTCCTGGACATTCCTGCCGCCTTCCATCTCCACACCGCCCTCCTCTACACCCCAGAATTCCTGGGACACCTCCGGGATCGCCTGCATCAAGGGGGGATGGTCGCCCTCAACACGACCGGCAGAGAGATCGGGGATGGCGTCCCGGCGGCCATCATCCGAAGCGCCTGCCAGACATTCCCGGAGGTCATGGGGGTGCACGGGGGTTCGCTGGGACTGATCGTCCTTTACTGTGGAAACCGCCTGCCCATGACCGTGGCTTCCATGAAAGAACAGCTTCTGCTCGATGAACGGCTGGGTTTCCAGATCTTCCCCGATGTCAGCCTGCGTCACGCCACGCGGGGAGTCACCCCCCACACCGCCGACCATCTGGCGGCTCTGCTGATGACGCTCCAGGCACGGGTACCGGGGTGGGAATGGTGAGCCGGCGGGACCGGATAGAACTGCTGTTGACCGGTTTCTGGCTGGGCCACTCGCAGGTGGCTCTGGGTTTTCACCTCCTTCTCTCCCAGGGTGCGGGCGTGGCCTTCTACTTTGCCATGCTGGCCCTGTGGCTGGCCGGGGCACTGGCGGGAACCATCACCCCCGTGGGAGGGAGGCGAGGCCTCGCGTTGCAAGCGGTGGCGGCCGGTGGTTTCGGTCTGGCCCTTGTGACAGCCAGAAACCTGCCCTTCTCGCCATGGTCTTTGGGGACCATCCTGGCCGCGGTGCTCCTCCTGGGGGCTTTCGGGGGGTGGTTCATCCAGGACCGGGCGACCGCCGCCGGAAAGGGTGCGGCCCGGGTCCTGTTCCACGAGAATAACGGATTCGTCCTGGGCTACGGCTGTGCGGGAATGCTCCTGCTGGTGTCGATTCCCCTGTTGGATCTGTTTTCCCTCTTCCTGGCAGTGACCACCCTCGGCTGGCGGATCTCGCAGCCTTCCGGGCATCCGGTGGAGAAGGCCCCACTGGCGGAGTAGCCGGGCGGGCGGAGGCGGGGAGAGCTCAGCGCAGAGGATCGCCCGGCGATCGCCGGGCGAGGAGCCGGGCCAATTCGCCGACCAGCAGATCGTGGGAAACGGCCAGCCTGCGTCCGAGGCGGACCGCTTGGACGTTGGCCGCGGCAGGGGCGTCCGGGTCGGGGTGGGGGCGCCAGTCCTCCCGGGCGCGTGAGAACCAGGCGAGACCCTGGCGCAGAATTCCTTCGGCCTCGGCGGAGCGGCCCTGGGCCTCCAGGATCGTGGCGAGACGCAGATAGCAAGTGACCTCGCCCGGGTCGATCGCCAGGAAGCCCTGAAAGCAGGTGGCCGCCTTGACGTGATCGCCGGTCCGAAAGTGGTATTCCCCCAGAAGGAGCCCGGCCCGGGAATGAGGATCGATGGCCAGGGAACGCTCCAGCAGGTCGCGGACCCGGACGGGGGGCAACCCTTCCGCCCTGGCGAGCAGGTCTTCCGCTTCTTCCGCCAGGGCAATCTCTTCCGGGCAACCGAGATCACCGGCCAGATACCCGGGCAACGCTGATCCGGCCCAGACCAGCGGCCGCCAGTACCAGATGCCGAAAATCACCACCGCCGCCCAGACGGCGATCGTCAGGGTGGCAAGGTCAATACGTTGCCAGAACGGTTTCGCCGCCATAGACGTACTGCCCCACCTCGGCTTTGATCTGCATTCCGGGGGAGGAGGCAAAAAAAAGGTCGGTCTGGGAGCCCCAGGTGATCATGCCCAGTTTCTGGCCGCGCTGCACCGGTTCCCCGACTTTGACCCAGGTCAGGATGTGGCCGACGTAGAAATCGGCAATGCGAACGAGGTACATGTCCAGGCCGCGTGCATCTTCCAGCACCAGGGTTTCGCGAGCACTCTTGAGGATGAAGTCGGCTTTGTCGGCAAGGTCGTAGGGGGGCCGGCCCAGCCACTTCTTCACCGAGACCGCGCCGGGCAGGAGGTGGGAAAGAATGATCTCGCGCTCGGCGGGGGTCATGTCGAGGTGAGGCCCATTAAAGACGACCTGGCGCTTGACCTTCCCCGTGTCGGGAACCCGGTTGATGTGCACGCCCTGCGTGTTCATGAAGATGCCCACCAGCCACCCGTCGCGAAAAGGGGAATCAAGCTCGGTCTTCAAGTGATCGATCATGGGAACCGCCACCCCCTGCTTGACCACTTCCGGGATGACGCCGTCGCAGACCCGACGGATGTAGAGAACTGTCCCGTCGGCGGGAGCGACGATGACGCGACCGGGCGGGGGGCGGCGGGGCGGATCCTTGACCAAGGCGTGGTAGAGGAAATCTGTGGCCAGCGGCAAACGTAGCAGGATCAGCAGGCCGGCCAGAACGAACAGCCCCGTTCCAAAGGCAATCAGCAGGAGAACCCGCCGCCCTGACCAGGCCGGGACCTGCGAGGGAACAATAGCAGGTCCGACGTCAACCATTCGTTACCCTGTCCATTCGCCATAACCTCCAGTGATTGGCCTGGAAAACCCGGGGAAACACAAGTGAGATGACCATCCCCACCAGTGGTCGGCCGCCCGAAAACGGGTGATCTGATCGAAGGGAAGGTGTGCCTTCAAGGTGCCTCCCGGGCGGGGTTTGCTGGCGCCGAAACCCTCCAGACCTGCGCGATCACGGTCGTGTCAGACTCATAGGCCCGGTCGAGCATCGAGACGGTGTTGGGCGTGGGCAGGCAATCAGGGGGGCGGGGCCGGAAGCCGAGGGCGGCCAGGTCGGGCAGGCGGTACTGGGTCTCGCGGATGCGGATCGCGAGCGACGCCGGGCCGGCCAGCTCGAATCGGAAAACGACCGGCCGCTGGGGGACGATGTCCCAGCGGATGCGGTAGGCCCAGTCGAGGGACGACCAGGTGTCGCCTTCGGTTCCCGACCAGGCGGGGGGAAGTTCCTTGCCGTCGCCGGAGACGAAGACGAACGGTTGGCTGGCCGCCGCTTCCAGGATGAGCGAGGCGGTTTCGGAGGCAGGTTGCACGGTGACCTCGCACAGGCAGGTTCCCGAGGCAGTCACCGTCGAGGTCGCGGTGACCTGGCAGGCCGCCAGCAGGATGGCGGGCGCCGAGGCGGAGGTCACCATCCGGGTCAGAGGCACGCCATGGAACCGGCGGAAGGTGGGCACGGTGACCGTGCCCGAAGCCGGGAAGAACTGGTCGGTCCAGGCTTCGGGGCGGTGATCGGTGGAGATCCAGGCGGAATGGTTCTGCTCGCGGTCCTGAACGTAGCGAAGCATCGAAAACACCGGCCGCTCCGGGGACGGCCCGCCCGCCGCCACGGCCGCCGCCCAGACCAGGCCGGCCGCCGCCAGCCCCGCG
>CAZKPI010000338.1:0-5819 GCA_964554555.1 uncultured bacterium | reverse complement strand
TTCGACTGGGCCCCGATCAGCACGAGGTTCCCCAGCAGGACCACCGCCCCGACGGGCAGGCCGGCGGCGAAATACAGCACGGTGGCCAGGCCGGTCAGGCCGCCCGCCGCGATCTTGTTGGGAATGGTGAAACAGACCAGACCGAGGGTCGAGACCGTCGACCCCAGCACGACCAGGAAGATGTCGAACGCCCGCACCGGGCGCGGTGGAGAAGCCATGTCTGCCTCCTCGGCGGAATCAGGCCCGAAGCATAGCATCTGCCGGGGCGGCCGTAAACCCCGGGGCTTCCCGGTATTCCACCAGCAGGAGGGTCAGGTCGTCGGCGGGCGGGGTGCCGTCCTGGAAGCGGGCGAGATGGCCTGCCAGTTCGGACAGGGAGGCGCGGGGGAAGGCGGCCAGCAGGGCTTCCAGCCGTTCCTGGCCGAAGGGCTCGCCGCGCGGACTGCGGGCGTCGGTGACCCCGTCGGTGAAGAGGACCAGGCGGTCGCCGCGCCGGAACGGCACGGCATGCTCCTCATAGTGGTGGTTCTCGCTCAGGCCGAGGGGGAGGGCCGGAAAGGACAGGGCCAGCACGGCCGGGGACCGGGGAGCGGCGGCGGCGGCCGAACCGGACACCAGCAGAACGGGGGTGTGACCGGCCGAACAGAGGGTGACCTGGGCCTGGCCGGGGTCGACGATGGCGTAGACCAGGGTGATGAAGTGGCTGGGGGGAAGCAGTTCGCGCAGAACCCGGCTCAGCCGGCCGACCAGGGCTTTGGGGGAAAAGCTCCGGACCGGCAGGGAATGCAGGGTGGCGCGAAGGACCATGGTCAACAGGGCGGCCGAGACGTTCTTGCCGCTGACGTCAGCGATCAGCACTCCCAGTCGACCGTCGTCGCACGGGAAGAAATCATAGTAGTCCCCGCCGACCTCGGCGGCCATCCGGATCTGGGCCTCGACCCGGAACTCCCGCGTCTCGGGGAGGGCGGTGGGGAGGGCCCCTTCCTGGATCTCCTTGGCGATGCGGAGTTGGAAGGACATTTCCCGCTCCTTCTGCGAGATGGCCAACAGCCCGGCGATGTCCAGGAGGGTGGCCAGGTTCTGGGCGATGATCGAGAGGAACAGGTGGTCGGCCGGCCGCAGGGTTTCCTGGGCGGGGGAGATCATCAGATAGAGCATGCCGTCGATCGGTCCGCCCGGCATGGTCCGCCCATGACGGGGCAGGCGGATGCCCAGGAACGCGGCCGCCCCGTCCGGGGGCTGGATCTCCGGGGGGAGGTCCCGGGCGGGGGTCAGGGGCAGGGGCTCGGGTGACGTTCCCTCGGGGGAATCGACGATGAGGGGGGGGCGGACGCGGTTGGCCCACAACCAGGCGGCGATGGCCTGGTGATGGTCGGGGGGGATGACCGGGGCCGGCGGGGTGCCGGCCGCGCTGGCGTGAGATACGAAGGGGTTGCCCAGCGCCTGCATCCCCTTCGCGTCGGCCCGGAACACCTGGGCGTGGTGCAGGTCGGGCATCTGGGACCCCAACAGATCGAGCAGGCGGTGAATGGAGTGGGCGAGGGTGATCCCGGGGGCTTCCCCGGGGACGGCGGGAACTTCGTACAGCGTGGAAAAGATCTGGCGGATCCGGGTGATGGTCTGAAAATACCGGTCCTGGAGGCGGATATGCTGGTTGACCTGGCCGACCATGGCGAGGAAGGAGCGGTCCAGCTCCTCGAACTCGGCCACGACGCAGGGGGGCGCCGGGGCGGGGGGCTCCCCGGGCCGCAGTTCCAGGAAGCGCTGGCGCAGGCGGTCGACCGGGTCGCCGAGGAGCGGGGGCAGAAGGGCCAGGCCGAGCAGGGCGATCACCAGCGACAGGGCGAGGAAGGCGAACCGCCAGCCGAACTTCACCCGGATGTCGGAGAGCAGTCGCTCGGCATCGCCCTCGATGGCCTCCCACAGGACGTCCGACTCGGTGACGCACAGATCCACCCCTGCCGCCCGGCGGTCGCGCAGTGCTTCGTACAGGTCGCCGAGTTCCCGGTCCATCGCCGCGAAGGTGCGCTGTCGGTCCTGGACATGCTCCCGAAACTGCCGGAAATCCTCCTGGAGGGTGGCCGCCTCCCGGGCCAGGGTCTGGGCCAGGCCGGGAGGGACCAGACCGCTGGCCACCGAGGTCACGGCGGGGACGAGGAGAGAAACGGTCTGGAATCTGGACTCGATCAGGGCATCCCAGGCCGCCAGGGTGGCGGGCTGGGTCAGGGGGCTGGCCAGGCCTGGCCGGGAGGGTCCCGGGTTGGCGGTCAGAGAGTTGTCAAGGGTTTCGAGGGTGGTCTGGACCATCTGGGCGAGGGAGGGGTCGGGCGAGGCCGTTTCCGGGTCGGTGGGGGTCTGGGCCAGAAGCCGGCTCAGGGTCTCGACCCGGCGCAGGAAGGTCTGCCGCCATTCCAGCCGGGCCTGCCGTTCCCGCTGGACCGCGCCGGCCCAGTCCGCCATGAGGCGGTCGAGGCGGCAGAGGTCGGCGGTGTAACTGCCCAGCGACTCCCGGATGACCTCCCAGAAGGCCCGCCGGGGATGGCCGACGGTCGCCGCGTCGATGCCGGCCGTGATGCTGGCGACCGCCTGCAGGAGGGCTTCCTTTCGGGCACCGGGCAGAGGCTGTCCCTGCAGAAACGACTCCTTCACCAGGTTGCCCATCTCGAACCAGTGGTCCATGAGCCGCTCGTAGAGGCGGCCCAGGACCAGCTCCTGCCGCTGGTCCGTCTCGATGAACGTCGAGAAGGCCTGGAACGACCAGGTGCTGAGCAGAAGGAAGGCGACGATGATCACCAGGATCATGGCCAGCAAAAGGGTCATGATCCTGCGGAAGGACATGGGCCGTATCGTCATGGGCGGTTGGTCCGGAGCGGGGATTGGAGAGCGGGTCAGGCGTGGAGGGACAGATAGAGGCCCAGGTACAGCAAGCCCAGCAAGGTCGGCACCAGGATCTTGTGGACCAGCCGGACCCGGGCCTCCCGTTCCGCATTCCCCTCCTTGTGGGCGAGGAAAGCGATGATCAGCAGGACGAGATGGATGAAGGTCAGCGAATAGTGCCCGAGCATCATCTTGTCGATGAAGGTGAGGTAGCCAAGCGGGGGAACGGTCTGCGACAGGGAAAGATGGTAGGCGACCGAGCTGAACAGCGAGGCCACCGACAGGCTGATCTTCTGCGAGATCTGCTCAGACGGGAGCGGCCCGCCCAGCAGGGCGACCAGCACGAACAGCAGGGCGGGGAGGACGACCTTGACGAAGATCAGGAACTTGTTGCGGGTGATGTGCATGCTCAGCGTGACCTGGGAATAGGGGTCCTTCATCACCTTCTCGCTGAGCAGGGGTGAACCGAAGTTGCAGTCGTAGGTATGGACGGTCGAGGTGAGATCGAACCGGGCGATGTCCCAGCCGGTGATGCGGAAGGCGGGATCGAACCCGGTCTTGGAATTGTTGTGCAGGTAGGTGCGCTCGTCGAGCTTGTACTCGGTGTCCTCGAACACGATCTTGATGACAAAGTCGCTGAACGGATAGTCGGCCAGGTCGAGGACCTGCTCGAACACCCCCTGGATGCGATAGACGCAATGGGAGACGTTACTGCCGGGATAGGGGCATTTCAGGGTCTTGTTGATGATGGTGAACTGCTTGCAGTTCATGAACTCGAAACTGGGTTCCTTCGGGCCCAGCCAGTTGAGCCACATGTAGAAATCGAGCACGATCGAGGTCGAGGGCAGGTCGAGGCTCCCGCCCGAAACCATGTAGAACCCGATGTCGACCGTCTTGTCGGTGAGGGGGATGGTGGGCTGAAGAAGGGCGGCGGCGGGAGCGGCCGCGGCACCGTCCGCCGCCCCGGGGGCGGGAACCGTGCTGGAGCCGGCCGCCGGGACCGTCGTGCTCCCGGGGTCCTGGGCCCGCAGGCCGGAGCCGCCTGCGCCTGCCAGGACGAGCATGCCGACGAGGCTGATCGCAGCCAGCGCCCGGCTTGCCCGGGCCCATCGTTTCCCACCAGACATCAATCCCCCTCCCCTCTCGTGATTTCCGGCCGGGGTCTCGATGGAACCGGCCGGCCTCCGTCCGTTGGGGGCGGAACGGGGCACGGCTCCAAGATATGCCGGAGCGGCGCCGAATGCAACGGCCCCGTCCCGGTGGTGGCCGCCCTGCCCTGGAGGGCCCTGCGGCGGGGAGAGGGCGCCCGGCCGGCCGGGCGGGGAAGTCTCCAGAGGGAAGCGGGCCGCGACAAGCGCCGTCCGCGGGGAGGACGGTGGGAGAAGACGGCGGCGGAACTACTTCCGGTTGATCAGGACGCCGAGGACCTTGACGTCGCTGGTGACGATCAGATCGAGGATGGTGCCTTCGGGCAGGGAGACGTCCTCGCCCTTGATGAAGGCGCCGCCGACCAGGCCGACCGGGCCCATGACGAGGTAACCCAGGGCGGAAGCCCCGGCGGCCATGCCGATCTTCTTTTTGTTGAACTCCTCGCCCAGGCCGGTGATCTTGACCGGCACGGGCGTGCCGTCGATGGCGGTGATCTCGGAGATGGCCAGCTTGGCGAACCCCGACCGGCCGAACCGGCGGCCGCGGCGCACCTGTTCCAGTTCCCCCGACAGCAGGGCGCCCTTGCCGATGGCGAGGATGTTGCCGTCGACGAAGAGGTCAGAGCAGATGGTCATGGGCACCATCTCGCCCTGGCGCGAATCCTTGCTGGAGATGGTCTTTCCCAGGCGGACCTTGACCGCGGTCCCGGCGTTGATGCGCACCTGGTGCAGGGAGATGATGCCGTTCTCGAGGGTCAGGTGGATCAGCTGTTCGACCCGGAAGGCCAGCGGCTCGGCCGACGGGGCGCCGAGGACGAAGGTGTCGAGGGCGGCGATGCGGTCGCTCAGCTTCCCCTGGCGGGTTTCGTTGAAGACCTTCCATTCCAGGAAGTTCAGCTTCATGTCGAGGGAGGGGGCCTGGGCGGTCCCCTGGAAGACGAAGGTGAACAGCGTCTGGGCCTTGTCGGGAGGGCGCTGGCCGGTGCGGCGGCCGAGCAGGTCCTTCTCGATGCGCTCCAGACGGGGGGCGGCCTCGCCCTCCTGGACGGCCCCGTAGATGAACCGCTCCAGGCGGTCGAGGCGGCGGGCCAGCTGGGCGTCCGGGGCGGCCGGCTTGGCGTCCGGGGCGGCGGTCGCGGCCGTGGTCAGGAGGAGAGCCAGGAACAGGGCCAGGAACAGGGCGGCGCGGACGCGCCCGGTGCGGATGGTCATCGGTGGTCTCCTTGGAGGGGGATGGTCGGGCGGGCCATGCGGAAAGGGCTCACCGCCGGGCGGGCCGGGCGCCGGCCTTGCCCGGGCGGGCGGGCTTGTCCTTGGCGGCGGCGGAGGCCTTGGGCAACAGCCCGCCGGCAAAGGGGGAGTCGCCGTGGACGATCAGGATCTCGCGCCCCCCGAGCGGATTGGCGGCCAGGTGACGGCAGAAGGCCTGGAAGGCGGCGGCCTCGGCCGCGGCGATCTTGACGTCGCGGCGGGACAACGGGGGGAGGAAGGCGGCGATGTACATGACCTCGGTATTGCTGAGCCCTTCCTCGGCCGCGCCGATGTCGCGGGTGAAGCGGATGGCGGGCCGGCTGAACCGTTCGGGGCCGGGGATCTGCGCTTCCTGGAAGAGCAGGCGGCCGTCCTCGGCGAAGAAGCGGGGGAACAGCGAGGGTTCGAACGCGGTCCGGCGCAGGTCGAGGACCAGGCGGCGGACGGCGGGGCCGGCGGACTGGTCGGGCGGGGCCAGGTCGCCGACGCGGGCGGTGCGGGAGAGCGCGGGGAGGGGGCCCCCACTGGTCTGGGCGGGCCCGG
>CAZKPI010000337.1:0-5819 GCA_964554555.1 uncultured bacterium | reverse complement strand
CCGAACGCTCCGCGTTCGGCAGGGCGCCCGCCCGCTTCGCGGACCCTCCCGGCCGGGCGTCTCTTCTGCCAAGACAGGCGTCAGGTGTTCGTTTGCCCTGCACCACCCCCTTCCCCCAAATTCAGAAGCACCTGATTTGATGCATCTTGAACGTTGGGGGCGCATGACATGGTGCCCCTGACTGATCGAACCTTCGTTGAAGAAAGTCAGGTGTCCCCGAAATTCACCTCTCGGTGTGGTACACTGGGACGGCGAATACGCCGACAGGCGGGCATGCCGCCGGGGGAGGGTGCATGGACAAGCTGGTCAAGATCGGGTGCGGGATGGCGGTGATCCTTGCGGTGCTGATTGTCGTGGGGGTGTACATCGGGTTCTCGTCGGGCGCGGCGACCCAGGAGCAATTCTTCCGGGCGTTCGCCACGGACGACCCGGCTCCGGTCATGGCCCTCATGCACCCGGAACTGCGGAAAGTGATCGACCCGCCCATTTTGCGGGCGTGGCAGAAGGCGTTCAACAAGAACCTTGGGGCCTTCAAAGGGCTGAAGGTGAATGGTTTCCATACCAGCAGGAAGGTCGAGAACGGGATGAAGCTCTACGAGAGCAAGGGCGAGGCGGAGTTTGAGAGGGGCACCGCCCAGGTCGAGCTCAACTATGTGGATGACCAGCTCGTCAAGTTCACGGTGGATTCCCCCCAGATGCCGAAGGCCTGGTTCACCGGCCCCGACGGCACGGAATTCTACCGGGAGAAGGCGAAGGAGTTCTGGACGCGCTTCTTCCGCAAGGAGGCCGACGCCGCCTGGGGTATGCTCGGGAGTCAGCTCCAGGACAAGGTTCCCCAGGCCGACTTCAACAGGCAGGTCGAGGAGATCACGACCAAGCTTGGGGCTTGCAAGGCCATGACGTTCCAGACCGAGAGATACGAAGAGACCGACGACACCCAGGACCTGCGCATTTTCTTCCGGCTCGACACCGACCAGGGTCCGGCCGAAGGGATGACCAAATTCCAGTTCATCGGTCTTCGCGGCATCCTGCTCGGCTACAACATCAAGCCAGCCGCGGAGCCATAGCCCGCACGCCGCCGGAAGAGAGAACCCGGCACAGCGGGCCGGCCCGCCGGACGGAGCAACAGTCCGCCCCGCCGGACGAGGGAACCCGGCAGGCCGGCCCCCGGCCGCATCATCGGC
Organism: uncultured bacterium; assembly: GCA_964554555.1. Classification (GTDB taxonomy): domain Bacteria; phylum Muiribacteriota; class Ozemobacteria; order Ozemobacterales; family Ozemobacteraceae; genus Ozemobacter. Next base: position 4,635 of record CAZKPI010000337.1, on the reverse strand, counting down.
GAAATTAGTGCTATGGCAGACCGGGGATTTTCTTTATAATCTGGGAATCCCTAAACCCTGGGAGGTTCCCTTGATCGATCGACGCACTGGATGGTGGAGCAGGGCCGTGGCGGTGATGGCGGTCCTTGGCGCCATGGTGATCCCGGCTGTGGAAACGGCGGCGGAAAGGTCTCCGGCGGCGGGCATGGCAGAGACGGCCGTGACAACGGCCCCTGGCACGGAGGCGCCGGCGGGGGCAGGCGCGGCGGCGGGTCTGGCGGCGCGGCTGACGCTGACGGATGGCACGGTGGTGAACGTTGACGACTTCTCGTTCGCGGGCGCGACCGGCACGGTGCGGATCGGCACGGTGACCCGGCAGATCGGGCGGGGGGAACTGCGTGACATCAGCTTCACCGCGCGGCAGGCCGGCCAGGCCGGCATGGCCACCGGGGCGGCCGACATGCAGGCCTGGAAGGAACGGGCCGAGCGGATGCTCGAGCGGTTCCCCGACTGCAACTCGATCCTCCTGCTCGACGAGGGCGAGTACACCTACCGGGCCGACGGCACCAACGTGTCGAAGTACCGCGGGGTGGTCTACATCGCCAAGGACGAAGCTCTCGGGCAGGCCGACCTGACGATCGGGTTCGACCCCAACCGCGAGCGGGTGCGGGTTCTGCACGCGCGCTGTCTCGACCCCGACGGGGTTCTGCACACGCTCCAGCCCGACCAGATCCAGATCACCAAGGGCGAATCGGGCGGGGTGTTCTTCGACCAGAACCAGGAACTGTCGTTCTCGATCCCCGGTGTGACGGTGGGGGCGGTCATCGACTACTGCTACGAGACCGAGACCTACAACCCGTTCGACCGCAACTTCTTCCAGAGCTACTTCTTCTTCCAGGGCGGGGAACCGGTGGGCGACTCGGTCCTGCGGGTGCGCATGCCCCCCGACAAGCCGCTGTATCACCTGGCCCCCAACTGCCCGCCCGACAAGGCGAAGCCGGTCATCACGCAGGAGGACGGGCAGACGGTCTACACCTGGACCTTCACCGACATGCCGCCGATCATCGAGGAGCCGTACATGCCGCCCATGCGCGACGTCCTGCCGGCCGTGGTGTTCTGCCTGCAGAAGGACTGGAAATATTTCTTCGACCGCATGAAGCCCATGTTCGAGAAGCGGTTCACGCTGACCGACGCCGTGAAAGCGAAGGTCGACCAGCTGGTCGAGGGTGCGCGCGACGTGCATGAGAAGATTGCGCGGCTGTACCTGTTCTGCCAGAAGGAGATCCGGTATATCTCGATCAAGGGGAACCTGGCCAGCAACCAGGTGGGGCATCCCGCCGAGGAGACGCTGAAGAACAAGTACGGGGACTGCACCGACAAAGGCATGCTTCTGGCCACGATGCTCAAGCACATCGGGGTCGAGGCCTACCCGGTGGGCCTCCGCACGAACAACGCGGGGCGGGCGATCCGCGACCTGCCGATCTTCGATGCCAACCACTGCATCACGCAGGTGCGGCTCGACGGGCGGGTGTTCTACCTCGACTCGACGGCGACCGACTACCGCTACCCCTACTTCCGCGACGACGACCACGACACGACGATCGACAACCCGATGTGCGAGGAGATCGCCTCGATCCCCCTGCCGCCCCCCGAGGACAACCTGACGGAAATCACGCGCACGCTGACGCTGAGCGCCGACGGCACCGTCAAGGTCGACTATGTGTCAAAGCAGAACGGCACGAACGAAGCCAACTCCCGCTACTCGATCCGCAACCTGAAGCCCGAGGAGTACATCCGGGAGGTGCGGGAATCGGTGGCGGGCCTGACCGCCGACTATCAGCTGGAGATCGCCTCGCATTCCGACCCGCTCGACTTCTCCGGGCCGTTCACCATCCACTCGGCCTACACGCTGAACCGCTTCACGCCGCGGTCCGGTTCCTACCTGGTGTTCGAGATCCCCTACTTCCGGATGCGGTTCAACGAGGTCAGCCTGGCCCAGCGCACCTACGACATCGTCTACACCACCAGCAAGAAACGGGTGGAGACCATCATCATCAACCTGCCCAAGGGGTTCACCGTCAAATACCTGCCCCAGCCCCTGCGGGTGAAGAACCCCTACGTCGAGTTCGAGGTCACCTACGACCAGAAGGCCGATCAGATCGAGATTCATCGCACCCTGGCCTTCCCCCAGCGAGTGATCCCGGTCAAGGATTACGGGTTGTACAAGGAAGCGCTCGAACGCATCGCGCGCTCGACCGAGGAACGCATCTTCCTCGAGCAGGTCGAGGGAAAGGAGGCCTCCCGATGAACCGGACCCCCATCACCCTGCTGGTCTGCCTCTCCCTCCTGGCCGCGGCCGCCGCCCCGGCGGGCGCCGACATCCTGTATCTGAACGCCGGCGAGGAGCATGTCGGCACGCTGAAGAGCATCGACAACGGCCGCATCGGGTTCACCGAGATCGGCGGCAGGGAACTGTCGCATCCGGCCTCGGAGGTGGCCCACCTGCTGATCTCCAGGGTGCGTCCGGGCGACGAGCACACGCGCGTCGCCGACCTGACCGACCCCATCGCGGTGGCGGTCATGAAACGACTGCCGGAGGCCGAGCAGTTTCCCGACTCCGACTTCGTCACGCTCTACCGCAACCGCACCTTTGCCTGGCAGGCGGACGGGTCGGTGGTCTACGACCGGCGCGTCATCCTGCGCATCTTCAAGGAGCCCGGACTCGAGGCGGCCAATATGGAGCGGTATTTCCAGGCCGACCGCGAGACGTTCGAACTGGTGTTCGCGCACACCTACGCCCCCGACGGGCATGTCTACCACCTGACCGATGATGCCCTCTCCGAGGAGGCGATCTACTCGTCGACGCCCGAATACGACCGGCAGAGGAAAGTCAAGTTCGCGCTGAAGAAGGTCGACATCGGGTCGGTGGTCGATGTGGCCATGCGCATCACCACGAAACCGCCGACGGCCCTGTTCCCCTACCTCGTCGACACCGCGTTCGGCGAGCGCGAGCCGGTTCTGCACGAGGAGTGCGTGGTCAGCTTCCCCGAGACGATGGACATGGCGGTTGAGAACCTGCACTGGGACACGCCCAACCTGCCGGTGCTGAAGGAAAGCCGCGACCCGGCGGCGAAGCGAAAGGTGCTGACCTGGACGTTCCGCGACCCCAAGGGCTACATCCCCGAGCAGAACATGCCCTCGACCAGCCGGGTGTTCCCGCGGGTGTGGGTCTATCCGCGCCGCGACTGGAAGTCGATCGGCGCTGAGTTCACCGCGGCCCTGGCCAAGGCGGCGCCCACCCCGGCCCTGCTCGACGGGTTCCTCAAGGAGACGGGCGCGGCGGCCGGCGGCACGGCGGCCGAGAAGACCCGCCTCGTCTACGAGGCAATCCTGAAGAAGATCCGGCTGTTGCCGCTGTCGATCTACGACATGGGCGGCGTGGAGCCATTGCCGGTGGACGTGGCCCTGCAGAAGCGGTACGGCAGTAACCTGGCCCGGGTGCACCTGATGCACTGCGCTCTGGCGAAGCTGGGCGTGCCGTCGCAGATCGGCTTCGTGAGCTACTGGGGAGCCGACGAGATCCGGATGGAGAGCCCCAACCTCGGCCAGGCGGCCTACGGGGTCCTGCGCGTCGAGCTCGACGGGCGGCCGTTCTACACGACTCTCGACTCCGACTACCTGCCGTTCGGCCACCTGCCGACCGGGTTCCAGGGGTCGCGCGCCATCTTCCTGCGCGACGGAACGTTCACCGGCGAGACCCTGCCGGAAGGCGGACCCGCCGACAATCAGGTCTGGCGCTCGGTCTTCGCCAGGCTGGGCGAGGACGGCGGTCTGGAGGTGACCGAGATCCGGCGGCCGCGCGGTCCGGCCGAGGCCTCTCTGCGGACCCTGCGGGCGGCCAAGGCGCAGGAGAAGGTGAATTTCGCGCAGAAGACGATCAAACGGGTGCATCCGAAGGCCGAGATGCTGGGGTTTTCGCTGTCCGACCTGGACGACATGCAGGCGCCGGCGGTGCTGACCCTGCGCTACCGGATCCCCGACGCGGCGATCCGGGCGGCCGACCACCTGCTGGCGTTCAAGAACCTGTGGGTGAACTACGACGCCAGCTCAGCCAGCCTGGCCAGCCGCACGTGGCCGATGGAATACTGGGCAACCGAGGAGAACGTCAACACGGTGCTGGTCGAGGTGCCCGCGGGGTTCCGGTGGGTTCCCTGGAACCGCGACTACGTCTGGGACTGCGGCTGTCTGTCCTACCGCTCGTCGCTGTCGCAGAACGGAACGACCCTGCAGTTCGCCGACCGGTATGCCGTTCATCGCAAGGTCTTCCCGCCCGACGAGACCTACCAGCATTTCCGCCGCTGTCTGCAGGAGATGTCGAACCTGACCAAGCAGTGGATCATCCTGGAGAAGGAGCCAGCGGGGAAGGGCGTGACAGGCGGGGCGGCGCCGGGAGCACGGGCGACGGAGGCGCCTGGCCCCGCCAGGCCCGCCAACAATTCCCAGGCCCACGACACCCCCGCGGACAGCACCCCGGCGGACGGCGCTCCCGCCGACCCCTCGGGGGCCCGCGAGGACGCCGGGAGCACCGGCCCCGGCGACTGACCTTGTGAGCGAAGGCGAGCGGCCCGCCCCGGCCGGGAACGAGGGGGCGGCCCT
>CAZKPI010000336.1:3465-5829 GCA_964554555.1 uncultured bacterium | reverse complement strand
TTCGCCCGGATCGAGGACCTGGCGAAGAAGACCCTGCCGGCGCCCGTGCTCGAGCGGGTCAGTCTGCAGGAGGATCTGGGCAATGTCGTGCTGGTCGGGGACAAGGAAGCCGTCGATGAGGTGGAAACCCTCATCACCAGCCTCGAAGGAAAGCTGAAACGGTCCGGGGAGGCCCGCCGGCGGGAGTATTTCCACCCCACCAACAGCAAGCCGGAGGACCTGGCCAAGATGGTCCAGGAGGCATTCTCGGAAAAGGACCGCCCCACCGTTGTCCGGGACGAACGGACCGATACCCTGATCCTTTCCGGTTCTTCCGAGGCGGTCGAGCGGGCTCTCTCCCTGATGCGCGATCTCGACCGGCCCGCCACCCGTCAGGCCCTGGTGCACATCCGTCTGCTCGAGCTGAAATTGAGCGAATTCGACAACCTGGGTCTGAAGCTATCCACGACTGGGGTCACCGTCGCCAACCTCTCCCGGTTGCCCGGGAGCGTCGAATTGCCGGCGGTCTTCACCGATGACCGTAATCGCAACCGGGTCAAAACCCTGGCCAACCCTACCCTCAGATGCATGGACAAGGAGGAGTCTTCGATCGACGTCTCCGAACAGATTCCGGTGAAGACCCCCGTGGTGAATTACATCGGGGCCGCCACGGGAACGGTGCAGGTGACCGAGAACTGGTCGACCTCGGAGGTCGGCATCAAACTGCAGGTCAAACCCTTCATCCACCAGGACAACGAGGTCACCCTGGAGGTGAACGTCGATCTCACGGATCTCGTCTCCCTCGTGGAAGGGCATCCCTGGACCGCCAAACGCAACATCAAGACCCGGGTTCGGGTCAAGGACCAGGAGACGGTCATCATCGGCGGCCTGATCCGGCGCCGGAATTCGGTCGACCGGAAACCGCTCCCGGTGGTGGGCCGCATTCCCTTCCTGAAGAGACTCTTCGGGAATATGGCCATGCGGTCCAACAACCATGAGGAGACCGAAATGGTCATGCTGATCACTCCCAAGGTGGTGGGAACAGGGGTGGGACCGGCCCTGCCGCCGGACACCCCTTCCGGTGCGGCTCGCCCGCTCCTGAAGCCTGTTCCCGCGCCGAAAGGACCGGTGACCATCCTTTCCCAGATCCCGGAGAAGAATCCCTGAACCATGCGTAAAAACCTGCTGGCCGTTTTGGCGGTCTTCTTCGCCGCCGTCCTGATCGGCTATTTCGGGGAGCGGCAGTCCCTCCATTCCTCGAGCATGGGAACCCGCCTGGAAATGGCCGAGGAGGCCGCCCGCGTTCTGCGGACCCTTCGTCCCCTCCTGCGCGCTGATCCCCTCCCGGAGCCGCCCCCCCCGCCTTTTCGGATTTCGCGGCTTCCGACCCGGCGGTCGGTCTCCTCTTCGAACTGGGCATCATGAAAGGGTTCCCCGATGGAACCTTCCGGCCCCAGGCCCGGGTCACCCGCGGCGAGGGCCTTGCCATCTGGGCATCGGTGCAGAAAACCCTGGCCCGGCGCCTGTTCCGCCGGCCCTTCGTTCTGGAACGGACCCCGGTTTTCACGGACGTCGGACCGGGCCATTGGCTGGCCGGTTCCCTGGCCGGCCTGGCCGGGATCGGCGCCCTCGCCTGTTTCCCTCAGCAGAGGCTGGCCCCCGACCTCCCCATGACCAGCAAGGAGATTGCGGCCATCGGCCGCGCCTTCATCGACTATTTCGGCGGCAACCTCTTTGTCATGGAGGTCCGCGGGGACGGGGTGAAACTGCACCCCAAAGGGGCCCTCGACGATCTGTCTCTCGAGGGATGGACCTTCTCGTGGAACGACAGCGACTGGTGTCCGGTGCCCGAGGACGGTTTCCTGGCCTATCCCGGCCGCTATTTCCGGGGTCTGCAGTTGTCCCTCCGCCATTCGGAATTCGACCGCCTCGGGCCGGTCGAGATCGTCATGGATCCCTCCGTCCTCTGGTTCCTGCAGGTCCGCAAGGATATGGCCCGCTTCCGGGAACGGATGCGCCGCGGCCTGACCGGGACCCCGGACGGGGCCGAGCGGTTCCGTCTGGAATCGCACCTGGCCGCTCTCCGCTCCCGGTTGCGCAAACGTGGCGGCGGGCCGGGCGTCGCCATGGGGGAAATGCCGGTCACCCGACCGAGTTCCCGGTCTGGTCCAGTCCGGGAGGAACCGACCGGCGCGACATCGGAAGGCGCCGTTGGGGGCTCCGGGCGGCCCGACGAAACGTTTGCCGCGCGTACCCCCGAAGACCCTGCCTCCGGGTTGGTGCCCGAGCCGGAGGTGACCCGGGACGACCAGCGCCCGGGCTTCCTGCCGCCGGCCGGCGACCCTGATCAGGAGCAGTCCGAGCTGGGCCGGGCCCCCGCCACGC
>CAZKPI010000336.1:0-3445 GCA_964554555.1 uncultured bacterium | reverse complement strand
AGGCCCCCGCCCCGGCCGCGGTTCTGCCCAGGGAACCCGGCCGCTCCCCTCCCGCTCTCCGGGCCTCCGCCGTTTCCCGCGCCGGCCAGGTGCAGGTGACGGGGCGGGTGCTGGACGCCCGGACCCGGCTCGGGGTGGGCGGGGCCACCATTCTCATGGGCGATCGTGATTTCACCACCGGCCCCGACGGTCGGTTCTCGGTCGTCCTGGCCGCCGGCCAGCCCGCCGCCCTGACGGTGTACGGGGAAGGATACGAGCCCCTCTTCTGGCGCGGCCGCCCCCCCTCGGCCGAAGGGGAACTGCGGCTGGCGCTTTCCCCCCTGCACTCCACGATGGAAGGACGGATCGTCGACTTTGAGACCGGCGATCCCATTCCCCAGGCGATGGTCCAGGTCTCCAACCGTCAGGTCCGCACCGGTGCCGACGGCCGGTTCGCCGTCCCCGGGCTTCTGCCCACCTACCACCAGGTGACCTGCCGGGCCCCGGGATACATGGATGCCGTCGAGGTCATCTACGTGTCGGGCCGCCAGGACCGCAAGGAGATCCGCCTGCGCTCCCTTGGCCCCGCCCAGGTGTCTGCCAGCACCCGCCCCAAAGGCCTCGATTTCGGCAACTGACCCCCGTCCCGCGTCGGCCAGGAGGACCCCATGGCAGGCGGTCCGAAACCCCTGCTCGGCGCAGAAAAAGATCCCCCACGGCCTTTCCCTCCCGGCCGGGCGGCCTCCCGCGGCCGCCCTCTCAGCCGCCCATTGGCGGCTCCCTGAAAAGATTCCCCGCCGCGTCAGGGCGGGAATTCCGGGCCGGCCACCCTGAGGCGGCGATCAGGGCTGGAGGCTGAGCCGCGGGGTGAGGTCCCCGCCCTTGGTGGTCTGGGCGGTGGCCGCGCCGGGTTGACGGACGATGTGCGGCGTGATGAAGATGATCAGCTCGGTGCGGGATTCCTTGGTGGTCTTTTTGCGGAAAAGGTGGCCGATCCCGGGCAGGTCGCCGAGGAACGGTACCTTGGAAATGGTGTCGTTCTTGTCGGTCTTGATCATGCCGCCGATCACGATGGTGTGGTTGTTCTTGATGATGACCTGGGTCTGGGCACTGCGGTTGCTGAGGTTGGGGGTCGAGTTGCCCCCCAGGGTGGTGAACCCGAGCACACTGCTGATGGTCGGGTTGATGTCCAGGAACACCTCGTCGTTGCCGGTCACCGAAGGGGTCACCAGCAGGGTGATGTTGGCATTGGCCTGGGCCACCGTGGTGGTGACATTGCCGGTCTGGGCATTGGTTTGGGAGGAGGAAACGTAAGGGATGGCCTGGCCGACGGTGATGTTGGCCTGCTTGTTGTTCAGGGTGGTGATCACCGGGTTGCTCAGCACCTTGGCGAAGGAGTGGGTCTTGAGCATGGCCAGCAGGGCCCGGAACTGGTTCACGTTGAGGCTTCCCCACCGGAAGACCCCCGTGCCGCCGGCATCAGCGGTTTCCGGGGCGATCGACATGTCGAAACTCTGCTCGTTGGTGCCGGGAATGGGAATCTGCTTCTGCCAGTTGATGCCAAGCCGCTCTTCCTCGTTCAGGTCGATCTCGTAGATGTGGGCGTCGATCGTCACCTGAATGGGCGCCACGTCGAGCTTGGCCACCAGTTCCCTGATCCGGTCGAGGTTCGACTGGTAGTCGGTGATGATCATCATATCCGAGCGGCCGGTGGCTGCCCCCCCGCCGGCCGCCGCCATGGAAGCCTGGCTCGATGAATAGGCCTGGATCTGCGCGGCGGGGGCGATCATCTGGATGGCCTGGGTCAGGTTTGCGGCATCGACGTAGTCGAGGTAGAACACCTCGGTCACCTGTCGCACCGCCACTTCCACGGCCTGCTCCTTGACGTCGACCTGGGGGAGCAGTTTGGCGATCCGGTCCAGGACCTGCTGGGTGTCGGTCACGAGCAGGGAGTTGGTGCGTTCGTCCACCGCCGAGGTGCCGCGGTTGGGGGTGAGCAGGCGGTCGATCGTGCCCTTGATCGTGGCGGCCTTGGTGTTCTGGATGTTGAAGATATGGGGTATCAGAGGGGCATTGGCCACCGGGAAGATGCTCAGGATCGATCCCGACCAGGAGAAAGCCAGATCGTAGCTTCGCAAAAGGGTGTTGAAGGCCTCTTCAACACTGACGTCGCTGAACAGGATGGTCACCGTTCCCCCGATCTGGGCATTGAGCATGAGGTTGATGTTGACCAGGGTGGCCAGCGAGCGCAAGGCATCCTTCAGATCGGTGTCGCGGAAATCCAGTTGCCGGATCTGGATGTTGGCTCCCGGGGGCAGTCGGAGCGTGGTTCCCTGGTTGTCCGGTTCCCCGGTGCCGATCGTGGGGCCGGTCGGCGGGGTGAGGGGCTGCGGCTGGGCCCCGGTGATGGGCGAGGGGGCTGTGGCAGGCGGAAGCTGATACAGGGGGATCCGTTCCGCCCTGCCCCCGGATGGGAAGGGAACGGCCAGGGGGACAAGGTCGGTTCTGGTCCCGGTGCCGATCGCCTCCCGCCAATCCGGTTGCGGATACAGCCGGGCTGAGTCCGGCATCCCGGGGATGGGAAGCTCCTCCCGGACCTGGGCCGTCAGGGGGGCGGTCAGGGCACCCGCGCGGGGATCGTTGGACAGAGCTGTCGGAGCGGCCGGAGCCGGCGTTCCCGGCGGGACCATGCGGATGCGGGTGCCGTTGCCCAGATCGACCCAATCCAGGCTTCGCGAAAAGCCCCGGCCGGTTCCGGCGCCGATCCCGCTGGTGGTCGACATGGAAGGCCCCACCTGGCTGGACGTGGAGGGCACCTTGAGAGAGGCGTTCGGGGCCCGGGGAAGGGGCTGCCAGGCGGAAGGCGACCCGCGCGGCGACCGCGCCTGCACGACCGGGGCGGGGGCTGTCCCGAGCAACAGCCCGACCAGGATCGCGCAGAACAGGGCTTTACGGTCTTTCAGGATGGCCACGGCCTTCTCCGATGATGAGTCCCCCCTCACATCGGCATTTTGGGGGGAAAGGATGAGGAGGGGCTTCCCCGGGGGGGTCAGGCTTTGAACAACCGGCAGGTTGCGTCTCGTGTCAGGGTGTTTCCATTCACATCCTGGAACGTTAAATGGATGGTGGCGATGATCGGTGACAGGTCTGAGGGGGAAAGATCGTACAGATCGACCACCCGCCGGGTATAGGGGCTGATGGTGAGGGTTTGGCCGGCCGCGGGGGTGAATTTGAATTCATACGGGGTGGTGGGCACAGATAACTCGGGGAGCGGCTGTCCGACTTTGCTCCGGTAGGTGATCGAGAAGGAAACCAGGTTGGTCGGCACCCCCGTCTCGAAGTCCAGGGTGATCTGGACGGTTGGCAGATTGGCCGTCGCCGTAGACGTTGGAACCAGGTCGTAAGGTTCGACCTTCGCTACCGTTACCATCACGGTCGGCAGGACCGTTTTTTCGATGCATCCTGT
>CAZKPI010000335.1:0-5838 GCA_964554555.1 uncultured bacterium | reverse complement strand
CCTACAACACCACCACCCAGAACCTGATCAACACCCTCTCCACCTATTGGACCGACCAGATCTACGGCAAGGTGCGCTCCGTGTTCGGGGCCGAACCCGGCACCGAGTTCAACGGGGTGGCGCTGGGCAGTGACATCACCATCCTGATCACCTCGAAGATCCTGGCCATCGACACCTCGCTGGCCGGGTTCTTCTACTCGGGTGACCTGTACCAGGCCACGGCCGTCCAGGACGGCATCTCCAACGAGCGCAAGATGTTCTACATCACCCTCAACCCCGAACTGACCGACATCACCATCGCCAGCACGATGGCCCACGAGTTCCAGCACATGGTCAACTTCTACCAGCGCAAACTGAACGGCCTGGAAGAGGCGGTCTGGCTGAACGAGGCCATGTCCGGCTATTCCGAGCACGTCTGCGGGTTCAGCGCGGCCGTCAACAACCAGTCCAAGGCCCTGCAGATCAACATGTACTTCGAGGCCTCGACCATGCCGGCCACTTCGCTCACCGAGTGGGCCGAAACCCACGCCCAGTACGGTCTCGTCTACCTGTTCGGGACCTGGCTCGGCACCCGGTTCTCCCCCAACAAGGACGGCACCGTCGCCTCCCTGCTGGCCTCCAAGGCGGTCGGGGAGAACGCTGTCGCCGCTTTCACCGGAACCTCGTTCGAAAAGGCCATCTCCCAGTTCTTCGTCGCCCTCTACGTGAACAACCAGAGCGACGCGGTCTACGGCATCCCCGGCCTCGACCTGAGAGGAACCTTCGTCTACGGGTCAGGCCTCAAGGACGTGACCCTCACCGGACCCCAGCCCCCGGTCGTCCAGACCGGGTTCCCCTACAACACCGGCTCGGTCTCGCTCGCCCCGCGGGCGGCCTTTGCCGTCGAAGTGTCCCAGGGCAACGGTTCGGCTTTGACCCTGAACTTCGCAGGCGGGGCCTTCGCCTTCGAAATGCACAAGTAGGGAACGCCCCCCGCCTTCCCCTCCCCGGGTCCATTCCGCCCGACCGCCCGACCGGCGTCCGAAGCCGGTCGGGCGGGTCGCCTTTCAGGGCAGGGTCACCACCATGCCCGGCCCCTTCTTGCGGGCTTCGAACAGGGCCGACTGCACCCGCCAGACCAGGTCGTCGAGGTGTTCCTGGCCGTGCATCGGGGTCACGCCAATCGCGCACGAGGTGACGATGCGGCGGTCGGTGAAGTCCTTCGTCGCCAGGGTCTTGCGGAACCGCTTCATGACAGTCTCGGCGTCATGGACCGGGGTGTTGGGCATATAGGCGATGAACTCGTCGGTGCCGGCCACCCCCACCACGTCCACCCCCCGCAGGCAGGCCTTCAGCTCCTCGGCCACGCCGACCAGCACGGCCTGTGCCCGCTCGAGGCCGTGCAGGTTGAGGATCTGCTTGAAGTTGTCCAGGTCGAGCAGGATCACGGTCAGGGGCCAGTTGAACCGCTGGCATTTCCCCATCTCCTCGCTCAGTTTGTGCATGAAGAAGGTGTTGCACAACAGCCCGGTGACCGGGTCGAACCGGCGCAGTTCGGCCAGGGCCTTGAGGTGGTCCTCCCGTTCCAGCACCATCGACACCGCCCCGCCCACGGCCAGGAAGAAGTTCTTGACGTTGACATCCACCGGGAAGGCCTCGTCGAAATAGCTGACCAAAAAGCCCAGGGTGCGGCCCCCGTGCGCCACCCGGGTGGCGATGGCCAGGGCGTAGTCCTTTTCCAGGAAGAGCTCCCGGTAGTCTTCGGGCGGGGAGTCCTTCGTCACCACCACCAGGGGGTCGGCATAGAACAACCGCCCGATCAGGTTGTTGCCGACACTTCGCCGGAACTCACAGCTGGACTGGCGGTAGACGTCCTTGCAGTGGACCGCCTCGAGATAGTCGGTGGTCGGATTCTTCAGGGCGATCATCGAATGCCGGGCGCGCAGGTGGGTCTTGAGGCATTCGAAGATTTTCTGGATGATCCGCGTGGCCGACTGTTCGGTGGTGATGCCCTCAAGGGCGTGGCACAACGCGGTCAGCAAGCGTTCTTTCATGGGTTCCCCTCCTTTGCCGGGTCACGCCGGCCGTCCCCCGTCGGCGCTGATGTCCTCTCTCCAAGAATATAGCCCGTTCCCGCCCTGCCGGCAACCCGGGGGTGGCCGCCAGGGGGACCGACGGATGCGCCTCCGGGCACCGGCCGCCGGCGGCCATGGCCGGGGCAACCCTCGTGTCCCGCCCGCTCGGGGCGGGCGGAGCGGCTTGTCTGGCACCACGGAGACCGGAATGGCCAAGAACCCCGGTCCGCAGAGGTCACCGGACCGGCGGGACGGCCTCCAGGGCGGCTCCGTTTCCGGAAACCAGGCCCTGCCTGAGAGTGCGCGCCACCTCGTGCAGGTCGATCCCGCCTGCCAGCCGCACCAGTTCCCCGTCGGACAGCAGGGCCCGCACCTTGGGATTCTGCAGGATGGCCAGCGCGTCGCCCTTTTCGGCCAGGGCGCGCAGTTCCGCGTCATTGGCCGCCTCCTGGAGTTTCGGATGCCCGGTCAAGGGGGCGAACTGGCGGGCCAGGGCTTCGCGGTCCACGCGGCTGGGATCGAACCCGCGCCGCATCTCCTGAACCACTTTGGCCAACTCGATCGCGCCGGAGGCCGCCGGGGGAACCAATGGCCCGATCACCTGCCCGACCAGCAGAGGCGCCACCGGACGGGTCCCGCCGCGGCCGCCGGCACCGGCCGGGTTGTCCGCCAGGGCCAGGACGAACCCGACGATGCCCACCAGCAGAACCCCCTCGGCCGCGCCCAGCACCAGCCCAACGGCCCGCATGGCCGGGCCCGGCAGGCGGCTCCGGTCCCGCACGAAGTATTTCAGGAGCGCCAGCCCCAGGTAGGTGAACAGGAAGCCCGCGTAGAAGCCGAAGATGCCCCCCAGCAGGCCGGGAAAACCGAACAGGCCGGCGAAGAAATCCTTCCCGAAGTAGCCCACCGCCACCCCGCCGGCCAGCTGGGCGATCGACAGGATCTCCCACAGGCCCCCGTCCAGCGAGGCCTTCCAGCCGAAATACAGCGCGGTGACCACCGTCGCGAGGTTCAGCGGTTCCGTCGCCGAGGGGAAAGCGGACCAGCGGGCGGCGATCAGCCCGAGGGTGGCCAGCCAGGCGAACGAGACCACCGGTTCCCATCGCGGCTGGCGGATTTCCGATGGGTCAAGGCCGGGCGGCGGGGCGCCGGCTGGCGTCCTGCCGGTCACAGCAGACTGCGGATGTCCTGGTAGGTGACCAACAGCAGAAGGGCCAGCAGGAACAGGAAGCCCAGGAAGTGCACCCGTTCCTCCCACTTCGGGGTGATCACCAGTTTCAGCCCGGTCAGGAAGTTGATGAAGGCGAGGACCGTCTCGAGGATGACGAACACGATGCGGCCGCCGTCCAGCACGGGAAGAGGCATCAGGTTGATCAGGCCGATGTTCACCGAGAGCAGGGCCGTCAGGTAGAGCAGTTCGAAGACGCCCTTGGTCGACTGCTCCTTGATCATCTGCATGATCTTGACTGGCCCGGCCACGTCGGCCTGGGTCTGCCGGGTGATGATCTTCACCAGGCCGGCGAAGGTCTGCAGAATGATGCCCGTCGCCGATTCCCAGCCTTTCTGAATGGCCTTGCCGATCGGCAGTACCCGGAAATCGTAGTTGTTCGGGGCGAGACCGATGCCGATCCGGCCCGAGCCCGGCCCGCCGGCCGGCACCACGGAGATCTTGATCACCTCGCGGTTGTGGATCTCATACTCGCCGCGGTCGTAGCTGTAGTCGTCCTGCAGAAGGCCGCCGCCGAACCCGGCCTTGGCCACGGGGTGGTCGCGGGCCACGTCGAGGACGATCGCCCGCCCCCCCGCCTGCTGGATGACCCGGATGGCGTCGCTCCAGTCCTCGATGGGCACGCCGTCGATGGCGGTGATGGTGTCCCCGGCCCGGATGCCGGCCTGGTAGGCGGGCATGTCCTGGGCCGCATCGAGGACAAGGACATTGCTCAGGGGGCCCCCGGCCACCCCGTAGATGACGACGAACAGGACCACCGCCCACACCAGATTCATCAGGGAACCGGCGCTCAGCACCAGGGTGCGCACGAACCGCGACTTGGCCGGGAACCCGCGGGGATCGTCGGGATCGACCTGGATCAGGTCGTCCGGATCGACGGGGGCGGGCGGCTCGGCTCCGGCCTGGCCGCCGTTCTGGCCTTCCGGCCCGGCGGCGGCCTCCGCGGGGGGGGCTTCTTCCTCTTCCGGGGGGTCCATCCCGGCGAGGCGGACAAACCCGCCCAGCGGGAAGGGCCGCAGGGAGTAGATGGTCTCCCCGAATTTCAGCTTGACCAGCCGGTTGCCGAAGCCGATGGCGAACTCGATGACCCAGATGCCGAGCAGCTTGGCCGTGATGTAGTGGCCGAACTCATGGACCAGGGCGATACTGCCCAGCACGAAACAGACCGACAGGAAGGTTTGGACGACCATCAGGAGGATATCGAGCATGGACAGCCTTTCAGTGCACGTTCACAGGGTCAGCAGGAGGAAGGCGACGGGCCCGACCAGCAGAAGGCTGTCGACCCGGTCGAGGATTCCCCCGTGGGCTCCCAGCAGGGAACCCGAATCCTTCTGGTGGGCTTCCCGCTTCAGGACCGATTCAAACAGGTCGGCGACCTGGCCGATGATGCCGATGCCGAGGGCCAGGGCGGTCAGACGCCAGGGCGGCAGGGCGAGGACGCCCCAGGTCCCCAGGCCCCAGACCGTGGCGGCGGTGGCGGCGAGGCCCCCGACCGCCCCGGACACAGTCTTGTTGGGGCTGATGCGGGGGGCCAGGGCGGGGCCGCGCAGGGACATGCCCACGGCGTAGGCGCCCATGTCGAGGGCCCAGACGGTGACCAGGAGGGCGAACAAGGTGACGGGCCCGTGACTGCGGGCCAGCAGAAGGAAGAACCCCAGGCAGAGGGGCAGGTAGGCCAGACTGACGGTGCCCAGCGCAAACCGCTGATAGCCGCGGCCGTCGAGCCCGCGCAGGACGATGAGACAGCCGAGGCAGACCATGGCCAGGGAGAAGCCGAGCAGGAGCCCGCGCTCACCCGCCAGCGAGGCGGCGAACAACATGGCCAGGCCGCCCGCCGCCTCGAGCAGGGGGATCTCCTGGTCGGGGGACAGGAGGCGGAACAGTTCGGCCTGCCCGAGCACGCTCACCAGGCCGAACAGGACGAACCGGGACACCTCCCCGGCCGTCAGGGCCAGCCAGACGAGCGGGATGCCCACCACCACGATCAGCAGGCGCGAGGCCATCAGCGCTTCCCGCCGATCTGGTCGCCCGTCTTCCCGAACCGGCGCTCCCGGCCCTGGTAGGACTGGATGGCCTTCAGCAGTTCAACCTCGTCGAAGTCGGGCCACAGCACGTCAGTCACGTAGAGCTCGGAATAGGCGCATTCCCACAGGAGGAAATTGCTGAGCCGCATCTCGCCGCTGGTGCGCACGATGAGGTCGGGGTCGGGCAGGTCGGGGGCATACAGGCGGCGGGCGATCGCCTCCTCGGTCACCTGCTCGGGCCGCAGGCCCTCGGCGACCAGTTTCTTCACGGCATCGACGATTTCGGCCCGCCCGCCGTAGTTGATGCACAGGTTGAGGGTCAGCCCCGTATTGTTCTTCATCAGCTCGGTCGACTGGCGGGCCTCCTCGATGATCTCGGGGGCCAGCTCCGCGACCCGGCCGATGATGCGGAACCGCGCGTTCTCGGCATGCAGATCGTTGCGCTCCCGGACGATGTAGGCCCGGATCAGGCGCATCAGAGCCGAAACCTCGAAGCTGGGCCGGGCCCAGTTCTCGACCGAGAAGGCATACA
>CAZKPI010000334.1:5064-5840 GCA_964554555.1 uncultured bacterium | reverse complement strand
GAGGGTGGTGCCGGTGTTGAGAACCACCTCCACGGGCTGGTGCTTCTTCCTGACCATGGACAAAAACATATTCTGGATCTGCGATTTGTACTGGGACACGTTTCCCTCCGCTCTATTTCATCAGGGCCAGGGCCTTGGTCTTGCTCTGCAGGGCCTGGAGCAGTTGATCGATCTTCTTGGCTACCATGGCCGAAGGCTCGGGTTTTTTTTTTAATGATACGGCGACCACCGAGAAGGCGGCACCCGCGGCGCCGACCCGGGCGGCCTCGATCGAGGCGTTGAGCGACAGCAGGTTGCTCTTGCGGGCGATCTTGCTGATGACCCGGATGACGTCCTCCATCTGCTTGGCCGAGGTCTCCAGTTCCTTCAACGAGGCGTTGGTCTTGCGCAGGCGCTCGGTCATCAGCTTGAGGATCTGCACGGCCACCTCGGGCGATGAGCCCAGCAGGGCCCGGAAATCCTGTTTGGTGATGATGAGGAACGTGGTGTCCTGGACGGTGGCCACCGACGCCGACCGGGGCATGTCGTCGATGACCGCCATGTCGCCGATGACGCTGTCTTTCCCCAGGGTGACGAGAACGGAATCCTGGCCGGAACTGTTCCGCTTGAGGATGTTGATCTTGCCGCTCTTGACGATGTAGATGGCATCACCCGGGTCGCCTTCCTTGAAAACGATCGTCTTGGCGGGAATGGTCTGCTCGACGGTGATGGCGGAAAGATCGAGCAGGGTTTTGTCGTTCAGGTTAGCGAACAACGAAACCTTGCTGAGGAACTGG
>CAZKPI010000334.1:0-5049 GCA_964554555.1 uncultured bacterium | reverse complement strand
CCATGCGGCCTTGAGCTCCTGGTGAAAACGGCTGACGAGGCCAGAACGGGACGCCGGGGAAACAGCTCTCTTCCGGGGCGGGGTCGTCCCGGACAGTCCATCCTAGCACCCCCCCCCGACCCTGTCAACGCCAGGATCCTGCGGGGTGCCGGAGGCCGGGGCGAGGCCGGGGCGGAGGACGGGGGCGGGGGATCGGCCCCGCCTTTTTTTCCTCTTCCCCTCTACCTTCTCGGTTGCCGTGGAAGGTTTCCGAACCATCCCCCGGCCAGCCCTCCGTGTGGTATCATGGCGCCATTCCATCGAAAACAGGAAGGACAGGGTATGAAGATAGGATTGGCGGGCCTGCCGATGTCGGGAAAGACCACGATCTTCAACATGGCCACCCGCGCCAACGCCCAGGTTCGAGATTTCCTGGCCCAGAGCGAAGAGGTCAACACCGGCGTCATCAAGGTGCCCGACGCCCGGATCGATTACCTCTCGTCGGTCTACAAGCCGAAGAAAACCATCTATGCCACCATCGAGTTCACCGACATTCCCGGGGTGTCGAAGGACGAGACCGGTTTTTCCCGCAAGACGCTCGGCAACATCCGGATCTGTGATGCCCTCATCCTGGTGGTCCGGCTGTTCCCGGATGGCGGGGTGCCCCATATCCGGCAGACCATCGATCCCGCTCGCGATCTCGAGGAACTTTGCCTGGAGTTCGTGTTTGCCGACCTCGAAGTCGTCACCAAGCGGACCGAGCGGCTGGCCAAGGACCTGAAGGTCGGGAAAAAGCCCGAATCGATGCGGGAGATGGATCTGCTGACCCGCTGTCAGACCACCCTTGAAGCGGGGAAGTTTCTCGCCTCGATGACCTTCACCCCGGAGGAGGACACCATCCTGCGCACCTACCGTTTCCTGACCCAGCGGCCGATGATCGTGGTGGGCAACGGCAGTGACGATCAGATCAAGAACCCTCAGGATCCCCTGGTGCAGAAGTTCACCGATGCCTGCGAACAGCGTGGTCTGGCGCGGGTGCTGATCTCCGGGAAGACCGAGATGGAAATCTCGACCCTGTCGCCCGAGGAAGAGGCCGCCTTCCTGCAGGAGTTTGGCATCGCCGAACCAGGTCGCAGTCGTCTGATCAAGGAAGGATACCGCATTCTCAACTACATCTCCTTCCTCACCGTCGGTGAGGATGAGGTCCGGGCCTGGCCGATCCAGAAGGGGATCTCGGCGGTGAAGGCGGCTGGCGCCGTGCACTCCGACATTGAGCGGGGGTTCATCCGGGCTGAGGTGGTAGCCTACAAGGACTTCGTGGAAAAGGGGGGTATGGCCGGGGCCAAGCAGGCCGGGCTGGCCCGCCTCGAGGGGAAGGACTACATCGTTGAAGACGGGGACATCGTCCATTTCCGGTTCAACGTCTGAGCCCGGGGAAGGGAAGGATCCGGCCTCCGCTCCAGGGCACGCCCGGAGCCGACCGGGACCAGACCGGCAGGGCTTTCCCTTGGCGGCGGTTGCCGCCAGCGGCGTCAAACCGCCGTGCCGCGCAGGGCGGCGGGGCCGTCGTTCATGAGCCTGCGGCGACGGTTGGCGCTGGGCATCGGCGGGGCCCTGGCCGGCCTCCTGGCGTTCCTGGCGTTCACCACCCATTCCTTCCGGCAGATCGACTTCTTCCTCAATTCCAGCCTCTTTCGTGAAATCGGGATCGCCCGCACCTACGAGCGGCTGGCCGCCTCCTGGCTCGAAATCTCCGACCTCGTGAAGGCCAACCTGCGCGACCAGCAGAGAACCGAACGGCTGGTCCCCGACGGCATGCTGGAGCAGTTCGAGCTCCCTCTCAAGGAACTCGAGGCCGTCATGGTCGAGCCGTCCTACCGGGCTTCTTTCGCTCCCGTCCAAGGCCTTGCCGCCCTCTACCTCAAGACCCTCAAGGAGTTCGAACGGCTGGTCGCCCAGCGGGGGGTGCTGGCTCGCAAGGAGGTCCAGCGGCGCCGCGGGGCCGGGCAGGCGGTCGTGACCAGGGTCGGCGACCTCCTGGAGCGGTACCGCAAGATGGTGGCTGATTTCGCGGAGACCCTGAAGAACCCCGATTTCCAGGCCTCCTTTGGCACAACCTCCACGATGCTCGTCAAGATCTCCCGGGTCGAGAAGGATCTCGACCTCGCCGAGAGCGAGGTGGCGCTCTACCTGAGCTTGCGGGGGGAAGGCCCCGGGACGGCCACGGGAACGGTCGACCGGGAGGTGATCGCCGAGCGCGTCCAGAAACGCCTGCAGGCCGTGGTGGGTTTTCTGTCGCGCTCCATGGAGGAGACTGCCAATCCTCTGCAATTGCGGGTTTTCGGCAGTATTCGCACCCGAATCCAGGAATTCCGCCACGCCTTCGCCGACCTGCGTGACACCCTCGAAAACGCCGATGGCGAGAAGATGGAGATCGACGATCAGGTCCTGCTCACCACCCAGACCCTCGAGGACCTGCGCCGGCGCGGGGTGATCCTGGCGAGGCAGGAGGCCCGCGCCTTCTGGCTGAAGATCGACCAGACCTCCCTGGGCCTGCTGGCCAGGATCCGCTCCAACCAGAACGCCGGGTTCGCCCTCCTCGGTCTGGCCGTTGTGCTGGGGGGATGGTTTGTGACCGTCTTTCCCAACCGGATCGCCGGGCCGATCGGCCGCCTCACCCGGGCGGTGCGGGAGTTCGAGCTGGGAAAGGACCTGAAAAAGGAGCTCCAGGGGCTGGAGACCGGCCAGATGGTCGAGGTCGATGCTCTCGCCACCGCTTTCTCGCAGGCTTCCGAGCGGCTGAATGCCCAGGCCTCCCTGAACCAGCGCTACCTGGAGACCATCAACGACCTGAATGACATCTACCGCGACCTGCTCAGCACCAAGGCCGAGCCGGCCTCCGAATCCCGCACCCGCCTGGAGAAAGCGATCAACTCCATCCTGGGACAGGTGTCGGACAACATCCCCCAGATCGACCTCGTCAAGCTGATGCTGTTGCGGGAGGCCCCCGCGGGGGCCTCCGGCCGCCCCGGAGCCGTTTTGGTCCGGTTCGGGGAACTGCAGGTGCGGCCCGAATTTGAAAAAAGCGAAGAGTTTCTGCCCTACTGTCAGTCGGTGGGCTGGTCCCCCGGCCCGGGAGGAGCCTTGACCGAGGAGTGCATCCCTCTCGGCGAAGGGCTTTCCGGCTGGTTCTTCGAAAACATGGACCCGCTGTCGGCCGGATCCGACGAGAAGAGCTTCCACCTGCCCAGCTACCAGATCCAGCCCATCAGCAAATATCCCGTGCTGGCCGGCCGGGAATTGGAAAAAGGCCTCAACGGCTGTCTGCTTCTGGAAAAGATTCCGAAGCAGAGCGCCCCTTCCCTGGCAGATACCGTCGCGGCGGAGGTCTACCTCGGCGCCCTGTTCGTGTATTTCTCCCGGCCCGACACGCTTCTCTCCTGGCAGGACATCTCCTTCATCAAGATCATGTGCGGCCAGATTGCCGCCGTCATCGAAACCGATTCCCTGCTGGATGAAAGCGAGAAGAAGCAGAGGCTCGAATATCAGCTGTCCCTTGCCAAGGAGATCCAGGACAACCTCCTGCCGCGGGTCATCCCCAGTATTCCCGGCCTCCGCGTGAGCCGGGTGAACAAGTCGGCGGCCGAGGTCGGCGGCGACTACTACGACTGCTTCGAGGTCGGCCCCGGGCGCCTCGGGGTGGTCATCGCCGACGCCGCCGGCAAGAATGTGCCGGCGGCCATTCTGATGACGGTGTTCAAGACCACCCTGTCGACGATGCCCAAGGAAAGCATGACCGCGAGCGAGGTCCTGACCAAGGCCAACGGCATCATCCTGCGGAACATCACCAGCGATCGCTTCATCACGGCGATGTACGCTATAATCGATGCCGGAACGGGCGAGGTGGAAATGGCCTGTGCCGGTCACAATCCCGCCCTGGTGGTCTCCGGCCGCGGACCCCACCTCACCATCCAGGAGAAACACGTGCCAGGACTCCCTCTCGGGATCGCGGAAGTGAAATACCCCTCCATCCGCTTCCGCCTGGAACGGGGCGACCTGCTCGCCCTCTACACGGACGGGGTCACCGAAGCCCGCAACCCCGACGGCGAGGAGTTTGGCTTGTCGGGCCTGAAGAAGTTCCTGGCCGCCCCCCGGGGTCCGTCCCCCGCCGAGGACCTCCTGCGGGTGGTCGAGGAGTTCTCCCGGACCTCCAGCCAGTTCGACGACATCACCGCTCTGACCGTCGAATTCCAGGGGGCGGGGGCATGACCCTGGAATTCGAGGCCAATTCCCGCCACTACTGGGACCGCACCTGGTCGCGGTTCCTGCGGCACCAGGGCATGATCGCCCCCTCGTCGAAGCTCGTCCAGCAGATGATCCCCCACCTGCGGCGCAACGCCCGCGTCCTCGATCTCGGGTGCGGCGAGGGCCGGAACACGATCTACCTCAGCCGGATCGGGTTCCAGGGGGTTGGCCTCGACCTGTCCCGCAAGGCGGTGAAAGTTCTGAACAACAACCTGTTCGAGGAGGAAGTCCGCGGCCAGGGGATGGTCGGGGATGCCCGCCGCCTCCCTCTCCGGACGGCCTCCTTCGACGGGGTGCTGGCCCACCACCTCCTCGACCATCTCGACGGCCAGGGGTTCGCGGCGGCCGTGGCCGAGGTTGGCCGCGTGCTGAAACCCGGCGGCGTTCTGCTGTTGACCATGGGCAATTTCGCCCACCTTCGCGGCGGCCGGGAGGTGACCTGCCGGGACGACGGCTCGATCGTGTTCACCAGCGGGCCCAACAAGGGCATGCTGGTGCGCCCGTTCCAGGATGCGGCTTTGTCCGAGCTGGGCCGCCAGGGATGGCAGATCCTGAAGGATGAACTTACCCCGCGGGGAAGCAAGATCATGCTGTTGCGGCGCCTGGAACCGGCCGCGGGGGACACGGCCCGGAGTTGAACCCGCCCATTTGGGCGGTCCGGCCGGCTGGGGAGAGGCACGGGCACGGTTCCGGTCCGGCCGGCCGGCGGCACGAGCGGCGAGCGCGGCGAGCGCGGCGAGCGGACTGGCCCCTGCGCGGCAGGGT
>CAZKPI010000333.1:478-5844 GCA_964554555.1 uncultured bacterium | reverse complement strand
GACGGTGCTCCAGGTTGCCGGGCCGGACCCCGGGCAGGGCGTGGGGGTCGCGGCGGCGGCCGTCGGGGTGAACCCCCCGGTGCTCCACCGCAGGCGCACCGGGGGCGGACGGCCTACTCCCGGCCGGTGAGGGCGAGGACGATCGAATGGCGGCGGGTCTGGCGGTCGTCACTGCGGGAGAGCATGACGACGGGGACGCTTGCCCCGAGGATGACGCCGCCGGCGGGGACCTTCCCGAAGTACATGATCGACTTGCCGAGAATGTTGCCGGTGTCGATGTCGGGGGCGACCAGGATGTCGGCCCGGCCGACCACGTCGTTGGCGAGCCCCTTGTGGTGGGCGGATTCGAGGGAAATGGCGTTGTCGAGGGCGAGGGGGCCGTCGACGAGACAGCCGGGGATCTGCTTGCGCTCGCCCATCTTGGCGATGACGGCGGCGTCCATGGTGCTGGGCATCTTGAACGAGACGGTCTCGGCGGCTGACAGGATGGCGGCGCGCGGGGTGGCGATGCCGAGGCGGCGGGCGAATTCGACGGCGTTGGTGAGGATCCCGAGCTTCTCCTCGACGGTGGGGTGGGGATTGAGGCCGCCGTCGGTCAGCAGGCGGAGCCCGCCTTCCCACTCGTAGACGAGGACGTGCGACAGCAGGTTCCCCTGCCGGATGCCGGTCTCCTTGTTCAGGATGGCCTTCAGCAGGACGGGGGTGGAGACCGCCCCCTTCATGATGGCCTTGGCCTCGCCGGCGCGGACGAGGGCGACGGTGCGGGCGGCGGCCTCCTCCTCGGAGGCGACGGGCACCAGGCGGGGGGCGAAACCGGGGGCGGCCTTGGCCAGGGCGTCGCGCATGGGGCCCTCGCGGCCCACGAACAGGCAGTCGACGTAGCCGAGGTCGCTGGCCTCGCGGGCCGCGCTGACGGTTTCGGGGTCTTCCGGCAGGCAGATGGCGAGCGGAATCTTTTGGCTCTTCAGGCGGGTCTCAAGTTCAGCGAAGGTCATGGCGTCCTCCTCAACGATGATGACGGGGGCGGGAGCGGCGTCCCCCGATGTCAAGACCGAAGAATCTGTACAAGCTCATGCCAGCAGTTCCGGCCAGGGCAGGTGGCGGGCGGCGACCTGGTCGGCGGGGCAGAACTCCGCCCACGGGAACCGGTCGGGGGGGAACCACCCGGTTTCGTGGGCGGGGGCGGCGGCGGGGGGAACCGGCAGGAGGGAACAGGTGACGAAGTGGAGCCGGATGCGCTTGTCGGGGTAGTCGTGCTCGAGCACCAGGACGCGGGCGCGGGCCCGCACGTGCAGGTGCAGTTCCTCGAGGATCTCGCGCTCGGCCGCGGCGGGAGCCGATTCCCCCGGTTCCATCTTGCCCCCGGGGAACTCCCACATGCCGTCGAGGTAGCCGCCGACCCGGCGGGCCAGGAGCACCTGGCCGTCGCGGATGATGACGGCGGCGGCCACGTCGATGGGCGGGCGGGCGGCGGGCGTGGTCACTCCCCCGCCTCCAGCAGGAAGCCCTTCAGGTAGCGGCCTTCGGGGTGGCCGAGGGCGACGGGGTGGTCGGGGGCGTGGTGGGTCTCGGCGAGCAGGCGCACCGGGCGGCGGGCCCGGAGGGCGGCCTGGACCAGCATCTCGAGGAAGTCGTCGCGGTGGACGTGGCCGGTACACGAGGCGGTGAACAGGAGGCCGCCGCGGGGGAGGCGGCGCAGGGCGTCGTGGTTGAGCTTGTGGTAGGCCTTCAGGGCCTGCGGGACGTCGGCCTGACTGCGGGCCAGGCTGGGCGGGTCGAGCACGATGAGGTCGAACGCCTCGCCGGGGGCGGCCAGGAACTCGAACATGTCGGCGGCGCGCAGTTCGTGGGCCGGCCCCGCGAACCGGTTGAGGGCAAGGTTGGCCTCGGCCTCGGCCAGGGCGGGGCGGGCGGTGTCGATGGTCAGGGTGCGGACCGCCCCGCCGGCGATGGCGGCGACGGTGAACCCGCCGGTATACCCGCAGACGTTGGCCACCCGGCGGCCCCGGGCAAAGCGCCGCACCAGCTGGCGGTTGTCGCGCTGGTCGAGGAAGAAGCCGGTCTTCTGACCGTGCTGGAGGTCGGTCTGGAACTGGAGTCCCGCCTCGCGGAACCGGATCTTGGCCGGCAGGTCGCGGCCGAACAGCAGGCCGGCCCCGGCTCCGGCCGCGGCGCGCTTGACCTGGTTGCGGCGCCAGATCCAGCGCAGGCCCGGCACCTGGGCGACCAGGGTGCGGACGATCAGATCGAGCCGGGGCTCGAGACCGAGGGAATACAGCTGGAGGGAAAGGGCGTCGGCATACCGGTCGATGACCAGGCCCGGCAGGCCGTCCCCTTCCCCGTTGACCAGGCGGTAGGCGGTGGTGTCGCCGCCGTCGAAGCAGGCCAGCCGCAGGCGGACGGCCCCGGCCAGGCGGGCGGCGATCCGGTGATCGAGGGGTTCGCCGGCCGCCCCTTCCACCAGGCGGACGAGGATGTTGGAGTCGGTGTCGATGTAGCCGACGCCAAGGGGCTCGCCCTTGTGCGAGACGACGACCGCCTCGTCGCCGGTGGCCAGGCCCGGCGGAGGGGCGGCCACGGCATCGGCGAACACCCAGGGGTGACCCTTCTGCAGGGCGAACTCCCGGTTTTTTTTCAGGCGGAGGGTGTGGGCGGCCATGGTTCTGCCATGCTACCAGTCTGGGCTTTCGAGGGCAACGGTTGCTTCGCCTGCTTCGTTCGCCCTGGCCGCCGGCCCCCAGGGAGGAGGGACGGGGTCAGGCCTCGCGTTTCAGGCAGATGACCGAGATGTCGTCGGCGGGGGGCATGCCGGCGGTAAAGGCGTCGAACTGCTGGAACATGCGGTCGACGACCTGGTGGGGGTCGAGCGGGGCCACCTCGCGGAACCAGTCGCGGGCGGTCTCGTAGCCGGCCGCCACGCCGGCGGTGTTGGCGGACTCGATCAGGCCGTCGGTGTAGAGGAGCAGGGCGTCCCCGGGGTCGATCCGCTCCTCGGCCACGGTGTACTGGGCCCGGGCGCGGATGCCGACGGGGAAGGAGGTCTGTTCGAGACACTGGACCCCGGCGTAGCGGGCCCGGAACAGGAAGGGATAGTTGTGGCCGGCGTTGGCGTAGGACATCTGGTGGGTGCGGGTGTCGATGGTGAACAAAAACAGGGTCATCATCTTCTTGGCTTTGATGTTGGCGAGCAGGAACCGGTTGAAGGACAGCAGGAGCTCCTTCATGCCGCGCTGGGCGTGGTCGGGGTTGGCGAAGGTGCTCTTGGCCATGCCCATGACCAGCGCCGCCGAGACGCCGTGCCCGGAGACGTCGCCGACCAGGCCCATCAGCCGGTCGTCGGGCAGGGCGAAGTAGTCGAAATAGTCGCCGCCGATGTCGGTCATGGCCCGGCTCCGTCCCCAGATGCGGTAGCCGTTGACGGCCACGGGCTGGGAGGGGAACAGGCTTTCCTGGACGATGCGGGCCACGGCGAGGTCCTTCATTCCCTCGAGGACGGTGTTCAGCAGGGTGGAGAGCTCCCCCAGCTCATCGTTTCCGTGGACCGGGATCAGGGTTCGGAATTCGCGCTGTTCGATACTGCGGACGCCGGCGGTGAGGTCGGCGATTGGCTGGAGGAACTGGTCGGACAGCAGGGTGCCGATGAACCAGGTGGAGAGGAAGACCAGCAGGGCGATGCCCAGCAGAAGCCACCACAGCAGGCGCAGGTGGGCGGCCAGCGGGGCGGTGGGGGAGGTGGCCATCACCACGAAATGCAGAAGGTTGGTGCCGCGGTGGGCGTACCAGAAGGTTTCCTCGGTGCCGGAGGCGATGATCATACGGGCGGAACTGCGGCTGGCCCAGACCTCCCGGGAGAGGCGCTCGATGGTCGGCCGGCATTCCGGCGTGGTGATGACCTGGCCCAGGAAACGGACCTCGCCGACGGCGTTGACGGCGAGAGGCAGGTCGGGCTGACGCATCAGATGACCGACGTTCCGTTCGATATACTGTCGCTCGAAGATTCCCCGGTGGATGACGGCGACCAGGGCCAGGGCGGCCTGGCCCTCGCGGTTGTAGAGGGCGTCGAACAGGACGAACGAGCTTTCGGCGCCCAGGGTCAGGGTCATGAAATGGCCCATGTTGCGGGAGATCAGCTCGAGGTCGAAGCCGCCCGGACCGCCCACCAGGGTGGTCACCAGATCCTCGGTGGCCTGGATCATCATCGCCCCGGAGTCCACCTTCATCGATTTGTTGAGCCGGGACAGGAGTTCCTTGCCGAGCATGGCCATGAACTTCGTCTGGCGCGAGGAGGCCCCCCGCTGGTAGACCATGAAGACGATCTTGCCGGCCGGATCGATGACGAAGACCGAGTCGATCGTCTTGTCCTCCTTGAACTTTTCGAAGACGGGCTTCTGCTCGTCGAGGGTGGCGAGCTGGCGCGCCTCACGGATGCGGGCGGCGACGCGCGCCTCGACCTTGGCCACCTCGCCGGGCAGGCGCTCGTCGAAATCGCGGAGCTTGTCGCGGATCTGGTTTTCGAGGTTCTGGAGCATGACGGTGCCGTGGTCCTGCAGGGCGTAGTAGCCGCCGATCAGCAGGACCAGCGACGGGGTGCCGATGGCGAACAGGAACAGGGCGGTGAGCTTGGTGGGGATGCGGCCGCCGAAACCCTCGCCGTGGCGGAGCAGGTGCCAGGTCACCCACAACAGCCAGAGGGCGGAGGCGAGATGGACGGCCCGCAGGACAGAGGGCGGGAAGAAGCGGGGCAGGGGGGTCAAGGCCACGATCACGCCGCGGGCCGGCCGGGTCAGGAAGGAGCCGTGGAAGGTGGTCCCCCGGAAATGGCGGTCATATTTCGACATGGCCATGACCATGCTCGAGCGGAGATCAGGGATGCGGTCGAGGGAGCGGGGGAAGGGCTTGATCGGCATGTCCCCGAAGTCGTAGAGGCCGGTGCGGGTGCGGCGCAGACGCCGGTTCAGCCAACGGATCGAGCCGCGCAGGGCCCGGTCGGGCGTGAACTTTTCGGGGTGCAGGATGGCCAGAAATCCCGCCGGCCGGCCGGGCGGGGTATCGGGCTGGAAGTCCCAGACCACGAACCCTTCCCGGTCGCGCTCGGCCAGCTTGACCAGCTGGCGGGAGGCGCGGATGGCCTCGAGCGGGGTGGGCATGCTGAGCATCTGCTGAAGGATGCCCATGGCCCCCCGGTCGTATTTCTTGTCGGGGCCGGCGAAATCGCGCAAGGCCTGGAAGGCCATGCCGGTGGCCCGGCCGGGGTGCCGCCGGTCGCTGAGCTCAGGGATGACCCGCGAGTCGGGGTCGAACAGGTAAAGGTCGAACACGCCGGGAAACAGGCGCCGGAGGCGGTTCAACTGCCGGCGCCGGGCGGC
>CAZKPI010000333.1:243-468 GCA_964554555.1 uncultured bacterium | reverse complement strand
TCCATCTGCCGGACGGCGTCGAAACTGCGGATCACCGACCGGCTGATCATGCCCCCCTCGCTGTCGGCGGCGCTGAGCCGGGCCAGGAAGCGCTCGTGCCGGAGCCGCTGTTGGGCGATCTCCTTGTCGACCTGCAGTTGCTCGACATGGTGAACCGCCACCTGACAGGTCAGGACGGGGAAGACGGCGAAGACGAGTATTCCCAGCAAACGGCGGAGGAGGCCC
>CAZKPI010000333.1:0-228 GCA_964554555.1 uncultured bacterium | reverse complement strand
CATGGCATTCGGTTGCATCGACAGGTATCATAGCATACGGGGGTGGTCGGGGCGGATGTCCCGCACCACCCCGACCGCCCTGGCTGACCGGAAGGGCAAGGGAACCGGGATTCTGCCCGGGAGGGGGAACGTCGGACATGGTCAATGGCAGAGATGAGAAACGACGGGGCCGGCCGGCCTGGTGCCTGGGCGGCCGCGTAGCGGGCGCGGCCCGGCCGCGGGGGGCGG
>CAZKPI010000332.1:0-5845 GCA_964554555.1 uncultured bacterium | reverse complement strand
GGCCGCCAACCGGCGGGGTCGCCGGGGGGACGGCGGGGCGGACGGCGGGGCGGGCGGCCGGGGCCGGGCAGGCCCGGCAGAATTTTCGGAAGGTCCGCGTCCGGACCAGATGGGCCAGCCGGCAACCGACCTTCGCCCTGGGAGCGGGGGGAATGGCTCCGACCGACCCCTGCACCCGCAGTTTCGCCAGGAACGCGGCCGTTCCCCCGGTCACGCCGAGCACCACCCGCACCCGCTCCTGCACGCGGTCGCTCCAGTTCGACAACGACGGGCCGCCGCGCCCGGGGCTGGTGAAATACTGCCCAAGGGTGGTCTTTCCGGAAATCTCGGGCAGGAGGGCGGCGAAGGCCAGCCGGGTACTGGGCTCGGCGAACAACTCGTCGTTGGCCAGGCGCAGGCGCTCCCGCAACGGCTGGAAGTGCCTCTGCAGGCGGGTTTTCCGCCACGCGCCGAACCCGCCGGGCAGGCGGTCGGCGTCCCGGGTCTGGCTGAGGAACGGCTCCCAGGAGGCCCGCACCGCCGGCGGCAGGCGCCCGGGCTCCAGGTAGGCCTGCAGGAATTCCCCGGCCAACCGGCCCAGGGAGTGCCCGGCGAACGCGGCGGCCATGGCCTGCGGATTGCCCCGGAGCGCCCCTCCCTCGTCGAGATAGCCGCTCAACAGCTTGGTGACGGCGAAGGCCAGCACCTGGTGCGGGTAGCCCCCGCACCGGAAGGTCCAGCGGAACAGCTCGTCGTATGCCGCCGCCTGCACCCGCAGTTGCGCCTGCTGAACCGGGTCCTTCCAGCGGCGGGGGTCGGCCGGCTCGGGCCGCGGGTTGGTCGGGTCATTCCCTTCCAGGCACTCTTCACGGCGGATCTGGCGCAACCTGGGATAGTAGAACTCGGTCAGGAAGATCTTGAAGCAGAAGGTCAGGAAGGAGGCCTTCGCGGCATCGTATTCCTCGAGCCGGAGCCAGACTTCGGCCCAGACCTCCTGGGCGATGTCCTCGGGGTCGAACAGCCAGCCGGCGCAGGCCCGGATCAGGGCCACCAGCCGCTCGAGGAAGGTCTGCACCAGCATCTCGAAGGCCTTCCCGCGGACGTTGCCCGCCCTCTTCTCTGCCTTGGCCTTCTCGATCAGGTCGAGCACCCACTTGGGCTGGGATCCCTTCACCGCTGGCATCGATTCTTCCCCTCCCCACCGGTTGCACGGATGTTCTGCCCCGGAGCATACCACGGGGTTTTCCCCGGCAACAAGATGCGACCAGGGGGGAAGCGCCGCGGGGAAGGCGAGATGGCAGGTGGTGAGCAGGAAACCGGCCAGCCTCATGCCGGCCGTGAGGTCAGACGACACCGACGCCGACACCCCCAGCGATGGATGCATGGCGGGCCCCGCTCGCGCGCCGGTCACCGGCGGCATCGCCCGGCGGCGATGCCGAAGCCGAGGGGGGCGCGGGGGTGGTCGCAAGTGTACATATCCAGGTACAGGAACCGCCATTCCCCGCCTCCGGCGGGAGCGACGGCATACAGGTCCAGGAACCGCCCATGGCCGCAGACGCTCCCCTGCCGCTCGAACAGGATCGGCCGGCCGTCCAGGGTGAGCCACGACAGGAACCGGCGCTCGCCGGCGGGGCCGCCCCCGACCAGAATGGGGTTGGTCCGGGCGAACCCGTAGGTCGGGTCGTCCGAAACCCCGTACAGACCTTGGGACAGGTCGTCGGCAGGGCTGACGTCGGGAATCGACTCAAACGAGTCGAGGTCGGGAAACCTCCGCCCCCCGGGAGGCGATGCCCGCGTGCTCATAGACAGCTCCTTTCCCCCATCCGTTCCGCGGGGCCGCCGCGCGGCGCCCACAACCCCTGTGTCTCCCCGGCGGCCCTTCTCGCACCCCTTCCTCCCCAGGCCCGCCCGGAAGGGGCTCCCACGAGTCAGAAGGGAACGATCCTGTCGCCAGTAGGAAACCGTCTCCCCTCCCGGGAATCCTCCCGGAAGTTCCCCTGGGCTTGGTCGGCGTATCTTGCCAGGTCAGCGAATCCGAGAATCCTGTTCAGAAGCCCCAGACAGTGGTCAGCCCCAGGCCTTCCTTGCTTCCACTTCCCGTTGACACATCTAATGTGCGCACATATTATGTGTAATAGAAGGGGGACACCATGAAAAACATCACATTGGCCATCGACGAGGATTTGCTGAAAGCGGGGCGCGAGTATGCCCAGCGTCATGGCGTGTCGTTCAACGCACTCGTTCGCCGGTTGATCGAGCAAAGGGTTCTCGCCAATCGCCACCATTGGTTGGAAGACACGTTCTCCATGATGGACAACATCCAGATCCCCGAAAATGCCGGAACATGGACAAGGGAAGACCTCCACCGTGGCGAAGATCTTCCTTGATACCAACATTCTCGTCTACACCCTTGACTCGAGAGATCCCGCCAAGCAGAGGAAAGCGAGAAAAACACTGCGCGAGGCGGTCGACAAACACTCGCCGGTCATTTCCACCCAGGTACTGCAGGAATTCTATGTTGCCGCGACCGTGAAGTTGAAAGCCGATCCGCTCCTCGTCAAGGGCATCCTCCATGCCTTCCGGAACATGGAAACGGTCAACAATGATCCGGAAATGATCGAGCAGGCAATCGATATCAGCATCCTCTCGAGACTTTCTTTCTGGGATTCCCTGATCGTTGCGGCGGCAGAAAAGGCCGGATGCGAGATGCTCTTTTCCGAGGATCTCAGCCCAGGCCAGACCTATCGGGGAATCAGACTCGTCAACCCATTTCACCGGTCTTGACCAGCGAGCCTAGGCCCGCACGGCGGCTTTCCCGCCGGGATTCCGATCACAGGGATTCGGGACCATGTCCCCCGAACCCGGCACCGGCAGACCCGGGCAAAGCGGCGTCGAAGTAGGAGGAAAAAAAAATTCCCCGGGCGGGGGGCGGCGGCGATTCCCTGGCGGGAGCGGGCCGAACTTCCGGCTCCCGACACCGACGAGGGAGGTTCACCGATGATGACCCATGCCGCCGCCTGCGACCTGTTGGAAGACACCCTGGCCGAGGCGGGGTTCGCTCTGCAGGCCCTCGACGAGGGCCGGGGCGACCTTGCCCGCATCCATCTCGACCGCCTTCTGCGCGCCTGCCTGCGCCTGCCGGTCACCACCGGCACGCTGGGACTGCCCCGAGCCGCCGCCCGGGCCCATCTCCAGGTCCTGGAAGCGGCGGGGGGCCCGTTCGGCGCGGCCCGCCGGACAATCGACGAGATCCAGCGGCGGGCGGCCACCGGGCTGGACGGCCTCCTCCGGCGGTCGTTTGCCCCGTTCCCGCTCTGACCGGCACCCCTGGCCAACCAGAGGTTCCCCGGACCAGGTCGCCGGCGTCAGCGGGGGGGGAGGGTCCGCTTTCAGGATGGCATCGAGAAGCCGGGGGATCTCGTGGTATTGGTCGATCCAGATGACCGACACGCCGAGATTCTGGAAAGTCCTCTCCTCCAGGCCCTGGAAGATGCGGCCGCGGGTTTCGGCCTTCGGGTCAGGCTCTTTGGGCTTCCAGGCATTATTGAGGATGGCGACGTGGCGCGTGCCCGCCGGGGGAGGAACCCGTGCAGACTGCGGGCCAGGTCTTGGACGAAGGGGAAGGGGGGCCCCCGCTTGATCTCGACACCGCAGTGGCCACCGATCTCACCCAGGCCCTCCGGCAACAGGCCTTCCAGAAAGGCGAACGAAGCGGCCAGCGGGATCCGCTTCAAACAACTCCGCTTCTCGGCCCGCGCCTGCTCAGCGAGCAGACCCAGCCACATCTGGGCGACCGGTACCCCTCCAGCATGGAGTGGCCGCGAAACGGCTCTGACATGGTCTTCTCCTGCCATCCTCGAAGGCTTCCGGCCCGCCCCGGTGCGACCGAACGGGGATGCTCCACCACCCGCGATACGGCGAAACGCGGCGGGCACCCCCCACCCTTCTATCATTGCCGGAACCAGCCAAGAGCCCGCCTTCCCCATCGGGCGAACCACCCCTCGGTCGCCCGAAGATACTCCTCCCTGGACCGGACAACCACGAAGCCCTGGTCCTCCAGGTAGAGCACCAGTTTCGCCAGCCAGTGCGGCTCGTGATCCCCCGGGCCGGAGGTATAGTTGGTGATAATGTCGTCATGCCATTCCGACCGGGATTCTTCGCCTCCCGCGGGGAGGCGCCCCTGAAAGGCGATGATCGGAGACTTCGGGCTTCCTGTCCGTTCCCGAAGGATCCTGACGACCGACTCGGAAAAGAACCGGAGGGCGTTCTTCCGATGGGTGAGGACCTCGGGGGACGCCGAAAAGTCCATCTCGGCGATTTCCTTCAGGTTTTCCGAGTTCACCTGTCCCTTGTCCTCGGGGCCAGCCCGGGAAACCAGGCGTTTGGCGACTTCCCCAGCGCCTTCCGGCATCTTCCCGCCCCCCTGGTCCAGGGGCCAGCGTTTCCTCCATGCCGCCAGTTCCCCCGGGAACACCAGCTCCTTTCCCAATTTCCCGAACTCGGCGAAGGCATAGAAAATCAGGTCCATTCCGGCATCCAAACGAGGCCATTCGGAAAGGGAGAGGCTCTTCTGCCACCTGCCCCGGTCGAAGGAGCGGTCGATGATGAAGATCTCCCCTTCCTGTTCCCCGATGACTGCCAGGCATCCTTCGGGGATCTCCTCCGAGGAAAACGGGATGCCGGGCCTCGGGTCCGTTTTCCGGGAGAGGATTTCCGCCCGCGGCACCTCCCGGCGAAGCCTGGCGAGACGCTGATCGTAGGAAACGAGGATCAAGTCCCCCGCCCGGCCCATCTTGACCCGGCCCCGCCGGAAGATGTTCTCAATCCCGTGAATTTTGCCGTCGGAATGCTTGTGCAAGGCTTCTTCAAGCAAAACCGGGGTTCCGGCACTGCGCATTTCGATGATACAGCGGTGGACTTTCGGGCTGATCTCGATCGTGAGCCGGGCCACCGGATCGCTGGCATGCCGGGCCACGTTGACCCCCATTTCGATGAGGGCGACGCCGCAATCGTCAACGCTGGCTCACGTGTACCCCGACCGGGCGAGGACCTCCTTCAGGATCCGCTGGAGGTCCCGCAGGTACCCGTCCTGGCGGCAATCCAGAGACATGTCCAGGCGGCCGCGCCCGAGCGCTTCTTCCCAAACGGCCAGGTCGCCCAGAGACAGACTCCCAGGCGCCACGTGCCGCGGCCCCTCCTGGGACTGCCGGACCGCCTCGGGGGGGGCGGCACGGGGTGGGATGAAATGCAGGCCCTGCAGGAGCAGGATCAGGTCCCAGTAGAAGCTGTTGAGTTCGGCAACGGAGGGAACGGGATGATCGGGATGGGCGC
Source organism: uncultured bacterium (assembly GCA_964554555.1). Lineage (GTDB taxonomy): Bacteria > Muiribacteriota > Ozemobacteria > Ozemobacterales > Ozemobacteraceae > Ozemobacter. The sequence goes on along the minus strand of CAZKPI010000332.1, from coordinate 535 downwards.
AGGCATTCCGCCAATCGACGAGTTTGGCCAGACGGTCCTTGGATATCCGGCAATCGATGGCCAGCGGTTTCTGCCCGAGGGCGAAGAGATTTCCCTCGCGGAACAGCCCGACGAGCTTCCCCAGTTCGAAGCTCCGGTAATCCGTCTTGCCCTGCCCCAGCTTCGTCTCGAGATCCCCGAGAATTTTTCTCGTCTCCGGGGGGGCCTCGAGAAGAATCTGCCTGTAGGTCTCCTTCAGCGCGGATTCGAGGATGACCCCGCACAACTGACCGACCTGCCGGTAGTGCCCGTCGCGCAGGAACTTGTCGATCGTCTGAAGTTCCCGCTCCAGGTCGAGATTGGGAATCACCCGCAGGGGGGGCGCCACGGAACGCTCCTCACCGAAGAATGGCTCACGAAGGAAGTAGGCGGCAGGGGGCCAGGCCCCCACCGACTTCACCCTGGGAACTATACCACGAATGAACCCCCAGACCCTCTTGGCTGGTGGCAACGGGCCAGGCGAGAATCCCTGCGGCACCTTCACCGCCAGCCAGGC
>CAZKPI010000331.1:0-5849 GCA_964554555.1 uncultured bacterium | reverse complement strand
AGTATTCCAGCTCCATCAGCCGGTCGATGATCTTCGAGCGCTGGTCGAAGTTGAGCACGAACGAGTTCAGGCACATGTCCTTGGCCGTGGCCAGCTCCTCGTCGGTCACCTCGTTCTGCCGCACCTCGCCGATCTCGCGGAACAGCGACTTGATGGCCCTGACGGTGTTTTCGGACTTCGTCGAGCACCCGAAGTAGCACAGGCCCTCGTGGTCGTAGGCCGACTGGAAGACCCCGAACACCGAGTAGGCAAGCCCCTCCTCGGTCCGCAGGCGCCGGAACAGCCGCGACACGAAGCCCGAGCCCAGGATCTGGTTGAGCACCTCGAGGGCGAAGTAGTCGGGGTTGTCCATCCTGCCGCCGAGGTGCCCGATCAGCACCACGCTCTGGTTGACGTCAGGCCGGGCGATCAGGTTCACCCGCGGGCCGGCCGCCTCCGTCGCGGCGGGCACCTTCGAGGCCGGCACCTCGCCCCGGGGCAGTTTCCCGAACGCCTCGACCAGCTTCTTCTTCATCTCCTCGAGCCGGAAATCGCCGAAGACCGCGACCATCATCCGCTCCGGCCGGAAATGCGTGCGGTGGAAGGCCACCAGGTCGTCGCGGGTGATGGCGGCGATCGTGGCATACTCGGTGTGCCGCGCGTAGGGGCTGTCGGCGCCGTAGATGAGCTTGCGGTACTCCCGCACCGCCGCCGGGAATGGCTCGTCGTTGCGGCGCGCGATGCCCGAGTTCTCCTCGAGCTTCTTCAGGTCGATCTTGTCCTGCGGGAAGGCCGGGTTCTGCAGGATGTCCATCAGGATCGGGAACACCTTGTCCCACTGGTCGGTCAGGCTCGAGGCGGTGAACCCGCCCAGCGAGGTGCCGGCGTAGACGCTGATCTCCCCCGCCCGCCGGTCCAGCTCGAGGTCGATCTCGTCGCCGGTCCGGCTTGTCGTGCCCCCCTCGCGCATCACCTGGGTGGTCAGGTTGGCCAGGCCGACCTTGTCGGCCGGCACGTCGCCCACGTTGAACCGGACGAAGGCCGACAGGGAGATCGTCGGCAGTTCCCGGTCCTCCAGCAGGAACAGGGTCAGTCCGTTGTCGAGCACGGTGCGATCGACCTGGGGAATCTGGAAATCGTTGAGGGCGGGATACTTCAGGTCACGGTAGTGGACCTGGGCCTGGACGATGGGGCCGACGGCCAGGGCGAGGAACAGCAGGACGGTGACCAGACGGGTGCGGTTCGTGTGCATGGCGTGGTTCCTCATTTTCCCTTGGGCGGTTCGGGCTTCTGGACGGTTCGGATCAGGCCGACCGACCGGTTCTCCTTGACGAGCCAGGTTTTGGCGAGCTCCTGGATCTCGGCCGCCGTCACCTCGTTGATCGTTTCGAGGCCGCGCCGGAACATCTCGCGCCAGTCGCCGGCCACCACCTCGTAATAGGCCAGGTTCTGGGCGATGTTCTCGTTCGAATCGAGGCCGCCGACCACCATCGCCCGCGCCCGGACCTTCGCCTTGTCGAGTTCCTCCTGCGTCACGGGGGTGGTCTTGAGTTTCTCGATCTCCTCGTCGATGGCCGCCTCGCACTCCTCGGGCGTGCGGCCCTGGGCGGGAATGGCCATGAACAGGAACAGGTTCGGATATTTACTGCCCGGGTAGTTGGGCGTGGCGAACGCCCGGATGGCCACCTGTTTGTCCTTGACCAGAGCCTGGTGCAGGCGCGACGACCGGCCGCCCGACAGGATGTCGGCCAGCACATCGAAGCGGATTTTGCTGGGGTGGTTGAAGTCGGGCTTGTGGAACCCCATCACCAGGTAGGGCTGGCTCGGCAACTCGAGGACGACCCGCCGTTCCCCCTTCTGGGGCGGCTCGCGGGTGACCACCGGCTCGGGCCGGGGCCGTTTGGGCAGTCGGCCGAAATACGTCTGCGCCAGTTCCCGACAGCGCTGTGGGTCGACGTCCCCGACGATGACCGCGGTCAGGTTGGAGGCCGCGTACTGCTCCCGGAAGAATGCCTCGGCCCTGGCGCGCGGCAGGGCCTGCAGGTCGGACATGTGGCCGATCAGCGGCTCCCCGTAGGGGTGGGCCAGGAAGGCGATGGCACCGAACTCCTCGAACAGCTTGCCGCGCGGGGTGTTCTCGTTCCCCATCCGGCGCTCCTCCATCACCACGTCCTTTTCGGCGTAGAAATCCCGCAGGAAGGGGTTCAGGAACCGGTCAGACTCGGTCGAGAACCAGAGTTCGAGCTTGTTTGAGGGAAGACTGCTGATGTAGCCGGTGAAGTCGTAGCTGGTGAACGCGTTGACCCCGGTGGCCCCGGCCTTCTCCAGGGCCTCGGCGAACTCGCCGTTGACCACGAACTTCCGGGCGGCGGCTTTGGCTTCCTCCAGCTCCCGGCGGGCGGCTTCCAGGGCCTGCGGGTCGGCCCGGTCGCCCTTGATCAGCTCCGCCCGCACCTTCTGGAAGGCTTCATCCTCCCTGGCCACCGCGGCGGTCTCGGCCGCGAGGTCTTTCGTGCCGATGGTGGTCGTGCCCTTGAAGGCCATGTGCTCGAACAGGTGGGCCACGCCTGTGATCCCCTTCGTCTCGTTGCTCGATCCCACGTTGGCGAACGTGATGAACGAGACGACCGGCGCCTCGTGCCGTTCCACCACCAGGAATTTCATGCCGTTGTCCAGGGTGAACGAGGTCACCTTCTTCTCGAACTCGGCCAGGCTCTGGGCGAGGCCCGAGGCGGCGGCCACGAGCACCGACGCCGCGGCGAGGAACAGGATCAGGCGATGGGGCGAACGTGCCTTCATGGGTGGGAACCTCCAGACATGGATCAGTCGAATTGGAAACATGGTATCACCCCCGACTGCCCAAAACACCCGGAATCGTCCCGGAATCGGTTCCGCCCCCTCGCCTCTCTGATCGCGGCATCGTCCCGCCGTGCCGCTGGCCGGTCGGCCGCCGACGGCCGGGGAGGCGGGTACGGGCCAGGAACAACCAGCACCCGCCGGGGAGGCCCCCGCCCGCGCGGGCCCGCGGGCGTCCCGGGGCAGAAGCCGTTTCCCCAGCAGGTCGGAGATTCCCTGCCGGACCCTCTCTCCTACTGGAAGTCCAGTCCCTCACGGGCCGCCTGCGCGTAGAAATCCTCCAGCGAGGCGGCGGCAAGCCTGCCGAGGCAGTTTTCCATCCCTTCCCGGCCGCAGAAGTTCTTGTCGGGGTCGATCCGGAACACCCCCTGGCTGTCGAACGACACGACGCAGTCGAAACCGGCGCCGGTACAGCAGGAATGCTCGTTGGCGAGGACAATCCAGGAACCGTCGGGAAAGGAGAACCGGGCACACCCGCGGAAATCGCCGGCCAGGAACCGGATCCTCTGGTGGTCGATCCATGCCTGCGCCTGCGATCGAAGATACCCATCGAGGAGGCGGTTCTGCAGTCTCGGAGAAAGGGCGATGACCAGGGATACCGCCGCCAGGCCGAGGATGCCCAGCCGGACCATTCTTCCCTTCAATTCATCTCTCCACGGGTTGGCGCTGAGCCCCTCGGCCGGAGCGGGTTTTCGTCACCGGGTCTGACCGCCGCTCCCTCAACCTGTGCTGGCGAGAAGGCGGTCGGAGCTGGTCAGGGCAACGCCGGCCCGCATCATCTCGTGGAGAGCCGCGGCGATGTCCCCCGGGTGCAGACCGACGCCGCGGCACGCGTCTTCCACCAGCCAGGTGGTGAAGCCGAGGCGCACCGCGTCGATGGCCGTCGCCTTGACGCAGTAATCGGTGGCGAGACCCAGGATGTACACCCGGGTGACCCCCTGGCCCTTCAGGAATTCCCCCAGGCCGGTGGCATGCCGGTGCCCGTTGTCGAAGAACCCGCTGTAGGAATCAACCTGCGGGTCGGTCCCCTTGCGGATGATCCGGGTGAGGCGTGAACGGTCGAGGTCGCGATGGAAATCCGCGCCCGGGGTGTCCTGCACGCCATGGACCGGCCACAGGACCTGGGGCAGGCCGTGCAGGTCGATGATCTCGCCGGGCCGGCGGCCGGGATGGCTGGCCGCGAAACTGCCGTGGTCGGCCGGATGCCAGTCCTGGGTCGCGACCACCAGGTCGAATGCTCCGGCCAGGCGGTTGGCCAGGGGGACCACGCGGTCGCCCTCCGGCACGGCAAGGGCTCCGCCCGGCATGAAATCGTTCTGCAGATCGACCAGCACCAGAGCCTGTCGCATGTTTCCCTCCTCGCGCCCGCGCTCTGTCCCAAATTACCGGCCGGCGTCCCGCCTGTCAACGTGCGGTTGCGATGCGGCGGCCGACGGCGGCGAATGGCCGGAAACCATCATTCCGGGCCGGACCGCAGGGGAGGCGGCCCTGTCCCAAGGCCATCCTGGCTGAATCCTGGCCCAGGGGAACATTGACAATCCCAGGCCCCTTGTGGGACAATTCTCTCTCTGCGGGCCGGCTTCCGGCCCATGAATGTACACCCGAGGAGTGCCCCATGAAAAAGACCCAGGAGACCGCCATGGAAAAAGAGAAACACGCTCACACCCAGGCCAGGCGCCTTCCCTACAAGGTGAAGGACATCGACCTCTGGCAGTTGGGGCGCAAGGAGATTGAGATTGCCGAGCACGAGATGCCCGGCCTGATGGCCCTCCGCGAGACATACGGCCAGAAGAAACCCCTGCGCGGCGCCCGCATCATGGGCTCCCTGCACATGACCGTCCAGACCGCCGTTCTCATCGAGACGCTCACCCACCTCGGCGCCGACGTGCGCTGGTGCAGCTGCAACATCTTCTCCACCCAGGACACCGCCGCCGCCGCCATCGCCAAAGCCGGCATTCCCGTCTTCGCCTGGAAGGGCGAGACCCTCGAGGAGTATTGGTGGTGCACCCAGGAAGCCCTGACCTGGCCTGACGGCCTGTGTCGCACCCTGATCGTCGATGACGGCGGCGTCGCCACCCTGATGATCCACCTCGGGCACCAGGCCGAGCAGAACCCCCAGGTGCTCGACCGCACCGCGGGCGGCGAGGATGAGGCCGAACTTCTGAAGATCCTGAAGAAGACCCTGGCGGCCGAACCCCGCAAGTGGCACAGCATGGTGCCGCACATCCGGGGCGTCAGCGAGGAGACCACCACCGGCGTCCACCGCCTGTACAAGATGATGGAGGAGAAATCCCTCCTCTTCCCGGCCATCAACGTCAACGATTCCGTCACCAAGTCGAAGTTCGACAACCTCTACGGCTGTCGCGAGAGTCTGGTCGACGGCATCAAGCGGGCCCTGGACGTCATGGTCGCCGGCAAGGTCTGCGTGGTCTGCGGCTACGGCGACGTGGGGAAGGGCTGTGCCCAGAGCCTGCGCGGCTTCGGCGCCCGGGTCATCGTCACCGAGATCGATCCCATCTGCGCCCTGCAGGCCTCGATGGCCGGCTACGAAGTCATGACCGTCGAAGACACGCTGGGCCTTGGCGACATCTACGTCACGGCCACCGGCAACCGCGACGTCATCACCTACGAGCACATGACCAAAATGAAGGACCAGGCCATCGTCTGCAACATCGGGCATTTCGACAACGAGATCCAGATGAACAAGCTCGAGGCCCGCAAGGACGTCAAGCGCATCAACATCAAGCCCCAGGTCGACCGCTACGCCTTCCCCGACGGCCACAGCGTCTACATCCTGGCCGAAGGCCGCCTGGTCAACCTCGGCTGTGCCCGCGGCCATCCCAGCTTCGTGATGAGCACCAGCTTTACCAACCAGACGCTGGCCCAGCTCGATCTGTGGACCACCAAGCACGACGTCGCCGTCACCACCCTGCCCAAGAAGCTCGATGAGGAAGTCGCCCGCCTGCACCTTGCCAAGCTCGGCGTCAAGCTCACCAGGCTCACCCCGGAACAGG
>CAZKPI010000330.1:0-5855 GCA_964554555.1 uncultured bacterium | reverse complement strand
CTGACCGTCAACGAACTGGCCAAGTATCTCGAGGTCCAGGGCGTCGATATCGTCAAGAAGCTGATGGGTCTGGGCGTCTTCGCCAGCCTGAACCAGCGCCTGGAACCCGAGCAGGTCCAGCTGGTGGGCCGCGAGTTCGGCAAGGAGATCGTCTTTTCGCAGGACGTCATCGACCTGGAGGAAGCCCCCGACGAGGCCAGTGAACTGAAGCCCCGCCCTCCGGTCGTCACCATCATGGGCCACGTCGATCACGGCAAGACCTCTCTGCTCGACCAGATCCGCAAGTCGCGGGTCGCCGAGGGCGAGGTGGGCGGCATCACCCAGCACATCGGCGCCTACCAGGTGAACACCGCCAAGGGCGTCATCACCTTCCTGGACACCCCCGGCCACGAGGCATTCACCGCCATGCGCGCCCAGGGCGCCCAGGTCACCGACATCGCCGTCCTGGTGGTGGCCGCCGACGACGGGGTTCAGCCCCAGACCGTCGAGGCGCTCCACCACGCCCAGGCCGCCGGGGTGCCGATCATCGTCGCCATCAACAAGATCGACAAGCCCGACGCCAACCCCGAGAGGGTCAAGCAGATGCTGATGCCCTACAACCTCGTCGCCGAGGACTGGGGCGGCAAGACCATCATGGTCAACGTCTCCGCCAAGCGGGGCGACGGCATTCCCGACCTGCTCGAAATGATCCTCCTGCAGGCCGAGATGATGGAACTGAAGGCCAATCCCGACCGCGCGGGGAAGGGCACCATCATCGAGGCAAAACTCGACCGCGGCATGGGCCCGCTGGCCACTGTCCTGGTGCAGAACGGCACCATGCATGTCGGCGACAACATCATCTGCGGCACCAGCTTCGGCCGGGTCAAGGCCCTGATCAACGACGCCGGCGTCCGGGTCAAAGAGGCCAAGCCGGCCATGCCGGTGGCCATCCTCGGCCTGGCTGACGTGCCGAAGGTCGGCGACAAGCTGATGGTCGTCGAGGACGCCAAGTTCGCCCGCTACGTCAGCATACTGCGGCAGAAGAAGGAACGCGAGGAGCGCCTGGGCCGGGAAAACCGCACCAAGCTGATGGACCTGTTCAAACAGGTCACCGACGGCAAGCGCAAAGAGCTCCCGATCATCATCAAGGCCGACGTGCAGGGTTCCGCCGGCGCCTTGAAAGACGCCCTCGAGCGCCTCTCGACCACCGAGATCAAGGTGAACGCCATCCATAGCGGGGTCGGCGCCATCATCGAGTCCGACGTCATGCTGGCCGCCGCCAGCAACGCCATCATCATCGGCTTCCACGTCCGCCCCGCCCCCGGGGTCGAGGACATCGCCGCCCGCGAGGACGTCGAGATCAAGGTCTTCCGCATCATCTACGACGCCATCGATGCCGTGAAAATGGCCCTGAAGGGTCTGTATGAACCGGTCTACGAAGAGGAGATCCTGGGCCGCGCCGAGGTGCGCAAGGTCTACAAGATCTCGGGCGTCGGCGCCATCGCCGGCTCCTACGTGCTCGACGGCAAGATCACCCGCGACGCCTCGGTGCGCGTCATCCGCGACGGCGTCGAGGTCTACGAGAGCAAGGTCTCCTCGCTCAAGCGCTTCAAGGACGACATCCGCGAAGTGCAGGCGGGCTACGAATGCGGCATCGGCATCACCAACTACAACGACCTGAAGGAAAAGGACATCCTCGAGCTGTTCCGTCTCAAACAGGTGGACCGGGAACTGAAGGCCGAGGGCTGAGGCCGCGGTCATGGCCATGGCGGTGGCGATCGGCACGTTCGAACTGCACTTCCCCCTGGCGCACTCGCTCAAGGAGAAGCGCCAGGTGATGCGGTGCGTGCTCGACCGGGTCAAGGCCAAATTCAACGTGTCGATCGCCGAGGTCGAGCACAACGACCTGTGGCAACGCGGCACGGTCGGGGTCGCCATCGTCTCCAACGACCGCACCCTGCTCGAACAGATGGGCCAGCGGATCGAGGAGATCCTGTCGGGGCATGACGAGGCCACCCTGGTCGACCGGGGCTGGGAATACCTGTGAGCGGCCACCGCCACGAACGCGCCGAGTCTCTTCTCCAGCAGGAGATCGCTCTCGTCATCTCCCGCAAGGTCTCCGACCCGCGGGTCCAGGGCGTCAGCGTTGTGGCGGTCAACCTCAGCCCCGATTTCCGGCTGGCCCGGGTGTTCTACAGCACCATGTTCGACCAGGCCGACCTGGAGGCCCTGCAGAAGGGACTCGACCACGCCAAGCCCTTCATCCGCAACGAACTGAAGAAGGTGGTCAAGATGCGGATCCTGCCCGAACTCGCCTTCTTCTACGATCCGTCCATCAAGCGCGGCGACGAGATGCTGGGCCTGCTGCGCAAGCTCGCCCCCAAGGACGGGTGACCCTCCCTTCCCCCCAGCGGGGGAACCGCACGCCATGTCAGACGATGCCCTCGCCGCCTTCGCCCGCTCCTTCCCCACCGTCGCGGGAACCCCCGACCACGAGCGCAAGATCGCCCTGATCCGGCAGGCCCTGCACCAGGCCCACAGCCTGCTGTCGATCGCCCACCCCTTCGCGGACGGCGACGCCCTCGGCTCCCAGCTGGCCCTTCTGCATTGGGCCCGCCGCCGCGGCAAGCGGTGCGTCCCCCTGAACTTCGACCCCCTGCCCTCGCAGATCTCCTGGCTGGCGGGCACCGATCAGCTGACCGACCGGCTGGCCGAAGTCGAGACGTTCGATGCCATCCTGCTGATGGAGACCACCGACATCTCCCGGATGGGCGACCGGGCCCGCTTCTTCGACCGCGCCCGCACCCGCATCCACCTCGACCATCACCCGGGCCTGCGCGGTCTGGGGGAACTGAACCTGCTCGACGAGGGGGCCTCCTCGACCTGCGAGATCTTGTACACTATTTTGAAAGATGGTGATTCCCCGTTGCCGCCCGACGTCATGGAACCGCTCTATCTGGGGATCATGACCGACACCGGCAACTTCCGCTATGCCAACACCACCCCCCGCGCCCACCGCATCGCCGCCGAGATGATCGAGGCCGGGCTGGTCGTGCCGCCCATCTTCAAGCGCGTCTACGAAAGCAACAGCCTCACCCGCGTGGCCATCCACGGCCGCGCCATGAGCCGGGTGGCGCGGGCCGGGGCGGGGCGCATCGTCCTGTCCTGGCTCACGATGGCCGACTTCGCCGAAACCGGAGCCACCGAGGTCGATGCCGACGGCTGTATCACGCACCTCTGCACCGTCACCGGCATGGAGGTGGCCATCCTGTTCCGGGAAATGCCCGACGGCCGCCTGAAGGCGAGCTTCCGCTCCGCCGGCCGGGTCGACGTGCAGGCCGTCGCCCGCTCCTACGGCGGCGGCGGCCACACCCTGGCCGCCTCGGCCCACCTCGACTCGCCGCTCGAGCAGGCCCGCCCCGAGGTTCTGGCCCGCGTCGAGCAGGCCCTGGCGAAGCTGACATGACCGCGAACCCCGACGGCTGTCTGGTCGTCAACAAGCCCACCGGCCTGACCTCGCACGACGTGGTGGACGAGATCCGGCGGGCCTATGGCCTGAAGGCGGGACACGGCGGCACCCTCGACCCCCTGGCGCAGGGCGTCCTGCTGATCTTCCTCGGGAAAGCGCTCAAGATCCTGCAGTTCATCCCGCCCGACCACCTCGACAAGACCTACCTGATGCGGGTGACCCTGGGCCGCACCACCGACACCTACGACTCCACCGGCCAGACCGTGGCCGAGCACCCCGGGCCGGTGACGGTTCCCCGCGACGAGATCCTCGGTTCCCTGCGAAAGTTCGTCGGCACCTACGAACAACAGCCCCCGGTCTTCTCGGCCATCAAGGTGAAGGGAAAGCGCGCCTACGCCCTCGCCCGCGCCGGGGAGACGGTCGAACTGGCCGCCCGCAAGATCCACGTCACCTCCATCCGGCTGGTGCGCGACTACCAGAGCCCGCCCGCCGCCCCCGGCGGGCCGCCGGTCCGCCACCTGGTCCTGCGCATCCATTGTTCGCGCGGCACCTACGTGCGGTCGATCGCCCACGACCTTGGCCGTTTCCTGGGCTGTGGCGGGCACCTGTCCTACCTGCTCCGGGAGCGCGTCGGCTCCTGGTCCCTGGTCGACTCCTTCCCCGTCTGGCGGGTCAGGCAGAAGCAGGTCTTCACCGGCGGCCGCTCCTTTGTGCCCATCCACCAGATCCTGCCGTTTTCCCGGCTGTTCGTCTCCGAACGGACCGGCCGGAAGGTCTTGAGCGGCGTCCCCCTCGAACCCGCCGACGTCGAACGTTTCGAGCCGGCCCCGGGAGGCACCGGCGAAGAGACCATCCTGCAGGTCATCTCCCCCGCCGGCGAACTGCTGGCCCTGTACGGCCGCGGCGACAACCCGGGGGGGGCGGGGAAGGGGCCGCAGAAGCTGGTGCCCCTGCGGGTCCTGGGGTAACCCGATGCGGCTCGTCAACCTGCTCTCCGGCCCGCCAGCCATCGGCCCGTGCGTGCTGGGGCTGGGCACCTTCGACGGCGTCCACCGCGGCCACCGCGCCCTGCTGGCCGAAGTCATCGGCCAGGCGCGCGAGCACCGTTTGCCCGCCGTGGTCTTCTCGTTCGACCATCCGCCCCGCCGCGTCCTGCACCCCGAAGGCTTCCTGGGGGAATTGACCACCCCCGAGGAGAAGTTCGGTCTTCTGCTGGCCACCGGCGTCGACTGGGTGGTGTTCCGGCCCTTCGACGGCATCTTTGCCCGCACCTCCCCGGGCGAGTTCATCCGGACGGTCATCCTCGGCCAGCTCCAGGCCCGCCTGGTCTGCGTCGGGTTCAACTTCCACTTCGGCCGCGACCGGGCGGGCAGTTCCGAAAGCCTGTGCCAGGAACTGGCCGGCGCCGGCTGCAGCTGCCTGGTCATCCCCCAGGTGCAGATGGGCGGCGAGACGGTCAGCAGTTCGCGCATCCGGCAAGCCATCGCCGACGGCGACCTGGAAACGGCCAACCAACTGCTGGGCCGGGAGGCCGGTTTCACCGGCACCGTCATCCACGGCGACCACCGCGGCCGGGAGATGGGCTTTCCCACCGCCAACCTCGACCTGGAGGGGTCGTCCAAGGTCCTGCCGCCGCGCGGCGTCTATCTGTGCCTCGTCGATTCGGCCGCCGGGTCGCACCACGCCCTGGTCAACATCGGGGTCCGCCCCACGTTCGGCCGGGTGCGGGCCTTGCTGGAGGCCCACCTCCTCGACTTCCACGGCGACCTCTATCACCAGACGATCCGTGTCCGTTTCCTGAAGCGTCTGCGCGCCGAGATCCGGTTCCCCTCGGCGGCCGCGCTGATCACCCAGATCCAGACGGATCTGGAACAGGCCCGCCGCCTGATCGGGCGGGCCCGGGAGATCCCCGCATGATCACCTTCCTCGTGTCGGTCGCCTTCCTGCTGGCGTCCTACCACGCCTACGGGGCGTTCCTCGAACGCGTGCTCGGCATCGATCCCCAGCGGCCGATGCCCTGCCAGACCCACTTCGACGGGGTCGATTACGTGCCGATTCCGTGGTGGCGGGTGTTTTTGATCCAACTGCTGAACATCGCCGGCCTGGGGCCGGTCTTCGGCGCCATCATGGGTGCCCTGTGGGGCCCCGTCGTCTTCCTCTGGATCGTGCTGGGCGGAGTCTTCGCGGGCGGCGTCCACGACTTCGTGGCCGCCCACATCTCGGTCCGCCAGGGCGGCATCAGCCTCACCGGGATCATCGAGGCGCACCTGGGCCGCCGCGTCCTGCGCGTGATGCTGGTGCTGGTCATGGTCCTGCTGGTCATGGTCGGCGTCCTGTTCGTCATGGGTCCGGCCCGCATCATGGCCGACCTGTTCGAGTCGGGGAAGCTGGGGTCCGCCGCCGCCCT
>CAZKPI010000329.1:633-5864 GCA_964554555.1 uncultured bacterium | reverse complement strand
CTGCGACCCCGATTTCGACTTCCCCGTCAAAACCAAGCAGGGAACCGACTACCCCGTGAAGAACGGCAGGATCAATGACCGTTCGGCCATCGTCCGGGAACTCGAGGAGACCGTCCACCCCGAGGGCCTGGCCAAGGTCATCTCCCGCAAGAACGACTGACCTCTCTCGCCCTCCCCGCGCCCCGCCCCCTTCCGGCGGGGCGCGTTCTCTTTCCGGCCGGTTCCGGGGCGAATCGCCTCGGCCGGCCCGATTCCCGGGGTCAGCCTGGCCTCAGCCGGAAGGCCTCCACGGTGCGGCTCTTGCCCTTGACCTTCAGGTCGGGCAGACGCTCGATCCTGGCCAGGGCGGCCGCCGCGTTCGCCCGGCGCAGGTCCGCCTCCAGGCCGGAGTCGAGGATGATGTCGCCCCCCGGCGCCTGCATCGCCAGATCGCACAACCGGGAGGCCAGGTTGACCGTGTCCCCGATCACCGTGTGCTCCAGCCGCACCCAGTCAGCGCCCAGGATGCCGGCCAGGACCGGCCCCTGCACCAGGCCGATGCCCAGGGGGGTGTCGCGCCACCTGGCCAGGGTTTCCATCCGCCGCCGCATCGCCACGGCCGCGGTGACCGCCGCCTCCGCCGCCCCCGCCCGCCCGTGCGGACCGGTGCGGGGGAAGAAGGCCAGGATCCGCTCGCCGATGAACTTGCTGACCTCCCCGCCCCCGTCACGCACCGCCCCGGCCATCGCCTCGAGGAACTGGTTCAGGTCGGCCACCACCTCGCGGGGCGGATCGCGCCGCAGTCGGTCCTGAAAGCCCGCCGGACCGGCGAACAGGACCACCGCCTCGATCATCTCCCCCGACCCCGCCCAGGCCTTCCCTTCGTCCGGGGCCTGGACCGCCTCCCGGACCGAATCCGAGACGAGGGAGGTCAACAGCTTGCCCTGGGCCACCCGTTCCCGCATCACGTTGAAGGCGGCGGCGAGCTGGCCGAACTCGTCGGCCCGGTCCTCCACCAGGGGGGTGGTGAAGTCGCCCCGCATCACCCCGCGGGCGGCGGTCACCAGCCGGGCCATGGGCGCCTGGATCCGGCCCGCCACCAGCACCGCCAGGGCGATGGTGCCCCAGAACAACACCAGCAGGAGGATCCGGACCGTCCAGGCCAGGTGCCTCTGCCATGCCTGAAACGGCGCCAGGGGGACCAGCCCGAACAGAAGGCGGCCCTGGAACCCGCGCCCGGGAAGGGCCACCGCCAGCACCTCTTCCTCCCCGCTTCCCAGGCGGGCGGCGCTGGTCCCCCCGATCAGCGCCGCCCGCAGAAGGTGGTCCGCCAGCGGCAGGGCCGGCAGGTGGAACAGCCGCTCGACATCCTGCATGCCCTGCGCCTGCAGGTCGCGGTCGAAGTTGGCCGCGAAGAACGGCCGCACCAGATGGAAGGCAGGCCCCTCCCACATGGTCACTTCGGGCAGGAACCCGTCGGCGAACCCGGCCGGCCCGGCGGCGGCGCCCCCCCCGCCGCCGGCCGGCCGATCGACCTCGAGCAGGTGGCTCCGCTCGAACAGGGGGGGCATGATGTCGATGTGCAGCATGTACGACGGATCTTGCGGGAAATCCAGGAGCAGATGGCTGGAGATGGTGCGCCCCTGGCCGGCCCCGAACGCGTGGAACCCCATCGGGGTCAGGATCATTTCGGCCAGCATCTCGGGCGGAACGATGGTGCGCAGGATGTTCAGGACCTCCTCCGACTGCACCCCGCGCACATCCACCGGGCCGGGAACCGGGTTCCCGCCCGGCGCGGCCCCGGCCCTGCCCCCCTTCCCGCCCCCCAGGCGGTTGAGGGTGTCCTGGAACAGGCCCTGCAGAAGGTTGCTGGCCACCGCCGCCTGGGCCAGCCGCCCGCCGGGGTAGAACCACATCTGGAACGGCCCGCGGGAGACGAGCAGGAGGTTGCGCGTCTGGATGCCCAGCCGGTAGGCCTGCCGGTGGACCCGGAAGAGGAAATCGTTGGTCAACAGCGGATGTTTGGGGGGATACTGCCTCTCGAGGGCCCGGATCTGGCGGGTGAAGGAGGCCGACCCCAGCCAGGCCGCCAGACAGCGGGAGCCCCAGGCCCGGTAGAGGGCCAGGCCGTCGTCGAAAGCGACCAGACGCCGCTCCATGCGGTCGCGCAGATCGGCTTCGAACCGGGCCCGCGTCTCCTGCAGATGCTTCTCCAGGACCATCATCCCCATCCCCAGCGCGGGCAGGAGCAGGAAGGTGAACCCCGCGATCAACTGCCGCCGCACCGGCCAGGCCAGGGGCCGGGCCAGCCACAGGCCCTCCCCCCACAGCATGAGGCCGAGGCAGACCCACCAGCCCACCGCGGCCAGGCAGAGGGCATCCCAGGCCCGCCAGGAACCCGCGGCCGACGCCAGCGGCCGCGCCACCAGGACCCGCCACCCCCCGCCGGCTTCCAAAAACCCCTCCGTCACCAGCCAGGAACCGGCCTCCCAGGACCCGCGGCGGCCGGCCGGCCCCGTCGCGGCCCCGGCCGGGAAGCCGGGATGCCGGATGCTGTGGCCCGCGACGGCCGCGGCTTTGCCCCCGTCCTCTCCTTCCCTGATCAGGGCGGCCCGACAGCCGGCGCGGTCGAGGTTCCAGCGCAGGGCCCGCAGTCCCAGAAGCCGGCGCCCGTCCTGGAGCGCCCGTTCGTCGAGCAGGACGAAGATCCCCCCCAGCAGTCCCTGCCAGGCCTGGCGGTTCCGCTCGCCGGGAGAAGGAACCGCCTGGCCGGCGAGCTTCGGCTCCAGGGGAACCGGGCGCCGGACCGGCAGCCACAGGAAGGCGAAGGCCCGCCCCGCAATCCGCACCGTCCTGAACTCGCCGCAGGTGCCCAGGGAGAAGTATTTGAACCGCTGGCGCTGACTACTGCCGAAGACCTGCTCCATGCGCCCCCGCCGCCAGGCGTCGAGCTCGATGGTCAGGGTGAGGTCGCCGTACAGGTATTTCTTCAGCACGCTGAACAGGCGTTCCCAATCGCCGGCCGCGACGGGAAGGGGGAGGCCGGCCGTGGCCACCAGCCGGGTGTCGGCCCCGCCCTCCAGCTCGGGGAACGCGGCGCCGGGCGGCGGCGCATGCCGGAAGGACACTCCGGCGAAACCGGGCAGGCCCCTCTGCAGGGCGGCGAACAGCCGGCCGCTTTCCCGGGCCAGGCCGGCCGCGGGGTCGGGTTCCCGGTTCAACCGGTCCTCCAGGGCGGCCACCATCCCCCGGACCAGCATCCCCAGCTGAGCGCGGGCATCGTGGCCCCGGCCGGCCAGTTTCAGGTCGTCCTGCAGGCGGGCCTGGACCTCCTCGCGGTTCCGGTCCTGGCGGGCCTGCCGGAGGGTGGCCTGGGCATACCACAACACCAGGGGAGGGATCAGCAGACCCAGCAGAGCCGCCCAGCGGAGCCGGGTGCCCGGCCCGGAACCCAGGCCCCCACCGGCCCGGCGCGCCGCGGGGGTGCCGCGCGGCCATCCGGAACGACGGCCGGGAACCCCGGCCGGCACCCGGTCGGCGGGGACCGCCCCGCCGTGACGTTCAGGCATGCGGCGCCTCTCCATCACCATGTTTTTCATGATCGTCCAGGACATCAAGTTCGTACAAACCATCGAACCCTGGCAGTGACTGCCAGACGGACCGTCCGGGGGCATCCAGGGCCGCCACGAACCGGGACGAGGCCACGATCCGGGTTCGGGTCCCGTGCCGGGAGGCGGCCTCCCAGCGCGCGGCGGCCCCCACCGGTTCCCCGATCACCGTGAAGTCCAGCCGAAACCCCGGGTCGCCGAGAACCCCCGCCACCACTTCCCCCACCTCCAGACCGATCCCGATCGTGAAGGGGAACCCGCCGGCCGCGGCCCGTTCCTCATTCAGCGCCGCGTGGCGCCGCATCATCGCCCGGGCCGCCGCGGCCGCGGCGGTCGCCGGCGACCGTCCTCCCTCGGCGAAGAAAACCGCCCAGACGGCATCCCCCACGAACCGGTCGACCGCCCCCCCCATGGCCTGGATCACCGCCGCCATCGCCCCCAGGTGCCCGTTCAGCATCACAAACACCTCGTCCGGCGACCGCGTCTCGGCCAGCGTGGTGAACGACCGGATGTCGGAAACCAGCACCGCCACCGTCTGAACCGAACCCGCCCCCGCGGTGAAGACATTGCCGGCCCCCACCACCTCCAGGGCCTTCGGGGAGACAAAGGGCAGGAGACACTCCCGCTCCTTCAGCCAGGTGACCATCGTGGCCAGCGTGTCAGAGGCGGTCCCCAGTTCGTCGGCCCGCGGTTCGGCCACCTCCACCGTCAGGTCCCCCGCCGCCACCCGCTGGAGGTTCCTCGTCATCCGCACCACCGGGCTGGCCAGACGGCGCGACAACGCCATCCCGCCGACCCCCGCCAGGGCCAGGAGGCTGAACATGATCATCCCCCACAGGTTCCGCTCGGCGGCCATCCGCTCCCAGACCGTGGTCAACGCAACCCTGGCCACCAGGATGAACCCCGGCATCCTGGGCAGGGGCCGGGCCAGCACCAGGTGCCCGCCCCGGATCCCCAGCACCTCGCGCTCCTCCCCTGCCTCGGCCCAGGCCTCCAGACCGCGCGGATCCCCCGCCGACCGCACCAGGTCCCAGCGGGCGGCCCGGCGCCGGAAAGCGGCCAGATCAAGATCGACACCGTGCTCGCGCCGGTACCGCAGGAAGGCGGCCGGCACCTCCGCCTCCAGATACCGCTGGTAGGCGATGTCGTGGTTCCACAGAATGAACGCCGCAAACCAGGGTCGGCGCGGATCGGGCAGGACGTCATAGAAGAAGGTCACCTGCCGCGGTCCGAGAGAGAGGCTCTGGATCTCGTTCCCGTGCCGCCGCAGATACTGGACGTTCGTCTCCGATTCGGTCATGCCCGGCAGGGGGGTGACCGGCCGGATGAACCGCCTGGTCTCCGGCCGCCGCCGGTGCAGATCCTTCAGCAGGGCGGTGACCTGGCGGGCCACATGCCGCGATCCGTCCAGACCGGCCAGGATCTGGCGGGCAAACGGATCGATGGCCAGGGGCAGACTGCGCCGGGCACTCTCCCCCAGGGCGGCCGAGAAGGTGGCCAGGTTCCATCCCCCATGGCCGAAGATCAGGATGGCGGTGGGCTCCACCTCATGGCCGCAGAGCCGGCGGACCAGGTCGTCAAGGAGGGGGCCCTCCGGCTGTCCGGCGGTCTGGATGTCCTGCAGGCGGGAGCAGAAGTCGGGCC
>CAZKPI010000329.1:0-623 GCA_964554555.1 uncultured bacterium | reverse complement strand
GTCATCAGGCTCCGGCAGGCCTGGCGGTGCATCTCCAGCAGACGCCCGGTGCCCGCCTCGATCTCCTGGAGCAGACGGACCGCGTTCTGCCGCTGGCTCTCCCGCAGATTGTCGGCCAGATCGTCGAGATAGACGAGACCCGCCTTACAGCTCAGGGCCGCCGGGATCCCCACCAGACCGAGAAACCAGAGCACCAGGCTGTGCCGGACGGGCAGGGCCGGCCACCGCCCTGTCGTCACCCGCGCCAGGCCTGCTCCCGTCCACCCCAGGATCGCCAGAACCTGCCACCAGAACGCCAGACGCCGGGCCAGGGGCACCCGGTCCGGGGGCCGGGGGGCGATCAGGGCCGCAAACCAGGGCATGCCGTCGGCCAGGGGGGTGAGACAGGCCCGGAACCCCGGCCATTCGACCACCCGGCCCACCGACCGGCCCGGCAGATAGATCTGTCCCATCCCCAGGTCGCCGCCGCCGGGACGAACCATCGGCGTGTCCTTCGCCAGGCGGGTCAGGGCCTTCTGCACCGACCGGCTCCGGACCCGCGGGTGGATGAGCACCCGGCCGGCCCGGCCGCCGACGGGAAGAGGGACCAGTGCCGGCCAGACCTCCTGCCCGGCGCGCAGGAG
>CAZKPI010000328.1:0-5891 GCA_964554555.1 uncultured bacterium | reverse complement strand
TCAAGAGCTGACCGACCGTCCCCAGGCCCTGGCTTTTCCCCGGAACCCCGCCTTTCTGGCGGGG
This sequence comes from uncultured bacterium, assembly GCA_964554555.1. Classification (GTDB taxonomy): domain Bacteria; phylum Muiribacteriota; class Ozemobacteria; order Ozemobacterales; family Ozemobacteraceae; genus Ozemobacter. The sequence goes on along the minus strand of CAZKPI010000328.1, from coordinate 5,827 downwards.
TTCCGCGTTCAGACCGAAGTTTTCAAGGGCGCCCCCGAGTTCTCCGCGGAGATGCGCCTGTTGCGGCTTTGGAGCCACGGGCGAGCGGTCAGGAACTGGGGTCGGGGTCCTTTGCGGAAAACCTCTTCGGGGCTCCTACCGGAGCTCACCCGCCAGGCACTCGAGGGCCCTCGCCAGTTGCACGTCACGGCCGGCCAGATAGGGGATGGGCATGGGAACCAGGAGATCGGGGGTGACTCCGACTCCCTCGAGGTCGATGCCGTCAACGGTGCCGCCGGCCGCCGCCAGGTAGAGCAGGGATCCATCGGAAAGCGGGATGATCCGGCCGGCCGTCACCGCTCCCGCGGAGCGCTCCCCGATGATCTTGCCCAGGCCATACTTCTGGAAGCCGAAGGCGAACACCTCTTTTCCGCTCCGGGAGCCGCCGTTGATCAGCAGAACCACGGGTTTGCGCCACTGCGGATCGAAGGTGCGGCCAGGCCCGCTCCGGCCGGCGAAGCGGATCACCGGGACGTTCCGGTTGAAGACGTTCAGGTAGGACGGGTTCGCCCCGCCCAGGCCGTCGCGCAGATCCAGGATCAGGGCGTCAGCCTCCTGGAGCCGGCCCCCGGCGATCTCGTCGAGAAAGGCCTGGTGGTAGTCTTCCCCGGCGTAGCTCCAGATGCGGATGTAGCCGATCCGGCGCCCGCGCCGCGGGAAGACCCGCACGCTGGCCAGTTCGGCATCGAGGAATTCCTGGTGCGGATCGACGAGGGCGGGAACCACCTCGACGGGGACGATCGGCCCGTCCCGGTGCCGCCGGATCTCCAGGTGGACGGGTTGGCCGATGCGCTTCTTCAGGGACTCGATCGGATGGAACGGGTGGCCGTCGGCGCGGACGATCTCATCACCCTGCCGGATCCCCGCCCGGGCGGCCGGACTGCCGTCCAGCACCCAGAGCACGTGCGTCCGGCCATCGATGACCGCCGGATAGACCCCGATGCTGGGATACCGGATCGGGCGGTTGCGGAAGAGCCTGCTGATCTGGGGAAGCTTCCCGAAGACGCTGACGTAGTGGAAGAAGTCCTTCGACCCTTTGGGGAAAAAGGAGGTATGCGACGTCTTCAACTCGCCCAGGAACTCGTTGACCAGTTCGGCGAAGGCCTCGAGGGTCCGAGCCCTGGCCACCTTCCCCTCCATCGCGGCGCGCTCACGGGCGATCAGGGCCCGCCACCGGTCCGGACGGAAGAATTCCCGGTCCAGGTGGGCGCAGATCTCCCCGAACAGCTTCGTGAAGCGGCCCCGGGGCGGGGGGTTCGGCTCCGAGCCGGCCCGCGCCGGACTCACCGCGACCATCACAACGAAGATGAGAGCGGACATGACGGCCCGGGAACCACGGGACAAGTGCATGGATTCGGCCTCCCGATCGGAATGATGCTTCGTGCTCCGATGGTAATCTTCCGTCGGGCCGGGGATCAACCCAGGGGCGAGGAAACCCTGGGAATCATCCTTCTCGGAAGACCCTTGGCCGGTTGCCCTCGGCCGTCAGAGTATCTTGGGAAAAACCCCGTTCATGAAGGAGAAAACCATGAGATTCCTGCCTGGTCGCCTGGTGGTATCGGTCCTGCTCGCCCTCGCTCTTCTGCCGGGTGTCGCCGGCGCGGTTCCCCTTGGTGAACTCCAGGAGAAGGTCGCTGTCATCATCCCCGAGATCGAGCGCGTGAACAAGGCCTTCGACCATCTGCACAACGACATCCTTTACCGTCTCTCCGACCGGAAGAAGAGGCTCGAGGCGGTCAATTTGCTCCTGGAAGTTCGCAAGCGGGCGGCGGAGATGGTACGGGTGGTCATGGAGAAATCTCCCGATCCCAACTCGTCGGACAACCAGAAGCGGTATCCGAAAGCCTCCCGTTCCTTCCAGCAACCCCTCCGCCGGTTGGCCGCCCTGTTCGGCTTGGTCTTCGGGTAACCCTTGTCCTGGGGTTCGCCTCGCGGGTGCGGGAGAACCTCGCGCAACAGCGGAGCCGACAGCCGCCGCTCGGGTCTATCCCCGCGGGTGCGGGGGAACCGACCACCGGACAGGGAAGGGGTCACCATCCCCAGGGTCTATCCCCGCGGGTGCGGGGGAACCCCGAACAGCGGCTGGCTGTGGGAGAACCCGTCAGGTCTATCCCCGCGGGTGCGGGGGAACCTGGGAAGAGTTATCGTCCGCCCGAGCCGTAGGTGACCCGCCGGTTCGGGTTCTCGCGGGCCTTGATGCCGGCCAGGTATTGCCAGCCCGAGAACCGGCCGGTGACGATGCGGGCTTCGACCAGGTCGCCGGTGTGGAAATCCCGGATGTTCGCCCCTCCGATGTTGGAAATCACCTCGCGGAGGTTCGGTCCTCCCGAGGGGTCCTCGAGGGTCACGTCATACCGGTATTTGTGGAACCAGGCGTTGATGGTGTCCTGGTCGACCTTCTCCCGGCTGATCGAGGCGAGGCGCCGGATGGCCGTGGTGGTGGTGCCCAGGTGGTAGTCGCCGAGATAGAAGAGGATTCCCGCGAGGACGAGCAGGGCGATGGCTTTCCCGAAACAGCCGCCCTGGCTTTTCCCGCCGACTTCCAGGACGATCGGACTGCCATCCCCTCGATTGGATCTGGACATGATTCATCTCCTGCGGCTTGGCTGGCCGGCTCTCCGGGCTCCCGGTGCCGGGAAGGGAACAAGATCACTTCAGGGTTTCGTGCGAGGGACAGCAGATGACCCCGGTTCCGGTCAGATCCCCGATCGAAAAATACTCGTACCGGGGGGCCGGGAAGAACTCCGGGAGCAGGCACTCCAGGTGGAAGGGATACTCCGGAGGATACCCATAACAGAACGGACCCTCGGCATACTTGAGGTAGTTCCCGGCCCGCAGACGCTCCAACACGGCCGGGTCAACCCGGTCCGCCATGACCGGGTGGTCCATGTTGTACATCTCGATCGCGCCCAGGATGACCCGCATGTTCGCATAACAGGCCATTTCCCGGGCCCCGCCCCGCCGGCACCGGTGGGCGGGCCATTTCCAGATGAAGGCGATCATGCCGACCACCACCACGAAGGCGAGAAAGTCCATCACATTCTTCACGGGCGCGGCCTCCCTTCCTTCATCCGGCCCCCGGCCGGCCGCCCTGGCTCCCGCCCGGCGCGGTCAGACCCCTGCCGGGGCGGCGGCTCCGGCGGCCCCTGCTCCAGGCTCCCCAGCCGAACGTCGGAGCGGCCAGGACCAGCCCGGTCAGGACACATGGTGCACGCGGGCAGGCCCGTGCTGAACCGTCCGGTGATAGGTGACGGCGGGGCGGCCGAAGGGCATGGCGTAGCCGAACCGGTGGGTGTCGGGAATGCCGAGGCGGGCCTTGAACTCGGGGGCGATCGCGGTGAAGGCCCAGGTGGGAAGACCGCCCCAGACGGTGCCGACCCCGAGGGTCGGGGCGAACAGGTCGAAGGTGGCCATGGCGATCAGACAGTCGGCCTCCGGGGTGGGGGCATCGGCGGGGGCCGAGACGACCAGCAGGTGCGGCGCACCGCGGAAGACCGGGTCGATCTTCTTCTCGTTCCAGACCTTCACGAACCCGGCAAAAAAGGCCATCTTCTCGGGAAGCTGGCCGGCGTCCGCCAGCGCGCCGATCCGCTCGTACAGATCGACGCGCAGGTTCGCCATCACGGCGCGGTCGTCGACCACCGAGAACAGCACCCGCCGGTCGTTGACGCCGCTCGGGGCGTGGCCGGCCGCGTCGAGGAGCCTTTGCACCACCTCGGGGGGCAGGTTGTCGTCGGCGAACCGCCGCACCGACCGCCGGCCCTTGATCAGGGTCTCCAGGCGATCGGGGTCGGGCAGGCGGCCGGCGAGCGGCAGAGAGTCGGCCGGTTTTTTCCCCAGCACCGACACGGCGCCGACCGGGCAGACGGCCAGGCAGTGCTGACAGCCGATGCACTCTTCCTCCTTGCCGGCCCGGACGGCGGGAAAGCCGTCTTCCATGGCCAGCACCATCGCCACGCAGTCGGTGACGCACGCTCCGCATTTGGTGCACAGGGCCTTGTCGACCCGGAAATCGATGCCCATCACGGTCCCTCCTTCGTCTCATGATTCCTGAACATGCTTACTCTTCACCCGGCCGGTCCGTCAAATCGGCAGGCTTCCCCAGGCCTGACGGGGAAGGTGGTCGGGTGTTTCCTGGAGTCCCCGATCTTCGCCGCGGGAAATCCCCCGGGCAAACCGCGCCGCCGACAGGCCGGGCCATCCGGGGAACGCCGACGAAACGCCGTGGAAGCACCGCGCCGGCGGGACGGACATGGAGGACGCGAGGACGCGCGAACGTGCCGCCGTCAGCCCCAGGGCCCGCCGCCTGGGGGCCGGGCGGTGAGCGGCGGGCCCCGAACGGATGGTCACTTCTGGACCTGCTGGATCAGCTCTTCCAGCTTGTTGCCTTCCTCCCAGGCCTTGCGGTGGTTGGGGATCACGGCCGAGGCGAAGGGGTTCTTCGCCGCGTCGATCTTCTTCCAGAGCTCGTCGTGGTCCGCGGGGCCGGTGGGACTGGCCAGATCGATGGCCAGCAGGTCGTCGTAGAACTTCAGGCATTCGGCCACCAGACGGTCATACTCGGGGGTGGCGGCCAGCCTGCCAAAATAAGCGACCGCGGCTTCCCTGGCCTTTGCCGCGTCCTGCGCGGCGGTGGCCGAGGGGGTGTCGACGTCGCCGTGCATCTGGCACTCGACGGCGGGTTCCCCCTTGTCGTTCAGCGAGATGAGGAGTTTCCCCCCGGCGGGGCAGGTGACGGGCTTCTTCAGATACCCGAGCTGGACAAGGGCGGCAGGCAGATCGGCAGAAATCGTGGCCGGCAGGGGCATGGCGTAGTCCATGGCCAGCATCTCGAGGGCGCCGATCAGCACGCGCTGGCCGGCCCGGCACTCCTTGTCGGGAGCGGGGCCGGCGGGGGCGGCGGCGGGCGGGGCCTTGGCGTCATCGGGGACGGGCAGGTCCATCAGGCCGAACAGGCGGTGGTCGCTCTTGGCCTGTTTCAGGATGTTCTCCATGCCCTTCCGTTCGTATTCGAGCGAGGCCCGGATGTTCACGGCCGGCTTGGGCACCCGCTGGAAGAAGGTGACCAGCTTTTCCCGCCACTGGGCCTCGGGGTGCCGCGTCCGGAACTCGAGGAGGGCGTTGACGGCGATCTTGCGGCAGGCCACCCCGATCATGACGCTGATCAGCAGGCCCTGTTCCTCGAGGTGCTGGCCGAGCATGAAGACCGAGGTCAGCAGGGCGAAGGCCTCGTCGGGTTTCCCGGCCTTCTCCCGGTCCCAGGCATAGGTACGGGCCAGGCGCGCGAGCTGGCGGATCCGGCGGTAGGGGGGGACGGGATCCTCGATCGACATGGTGTCGTCGGGCGTGAAGTTGCACTGCGGGCAGGCCGCGCCCAGTTGCAGAAGGTGCATGGCAAGGCGGAATTTTTCGTTCTGCAGGAAGGCGGCGCCTTCCTTGCTGATCTTGCCCAGGTCGGCGAACGTCTCGAGCTCGCCGAGCTCGTCCAGGACGGTGTCGGAGACCGCGGGCAGGTGGCCGATGGCCAACAGGTAGCGAACGGCGGCGTTCGGGTCCTGGCCCGGCCGGGCCGACAGGAGGGCGGCGACGCCGAGAAACAGGACGACGAGGGCGACGTGCGTGGGTTTCCTCATGATGAAGCCTCCTTGCAAGATGAAATGATGATGATGGCGAAAGGGGAACGGGGGAAACGGGGGCGCGTGGTCAGAGCAGGTCGGCGGCGGCACGGGCCCAGGCCGGCCCGGTGCCGAGATCGTAGGCGAAGGCCGGCTCGCACCGGGCCAGGAGG
>CAZKPI010000327.1:0-5895 GCA_964554555.1 uncultured bacterium | reverse complement strand
GGAGCGGAGCTCCTCCCGCTTTGACCGCGGTTCCAAGGTTTGCGTTTGCCCTGGTCAACCGATTGGCCCCAGGGCATGCGCCAACCTGAAACCGGTACGGTCAGCGGAAGCCGATGCCCATGGGGGCCCGCGAAGCGGGCGCGGCCTGGCTCCTGGCGGGCGCGCGACGGGCCGGCCCCTTTGCGGGGCGCGAAACCGGCGTTTCGCGCCGCCATCCGTGGCGGCAAAGGGGCACTTCCGACATCGTGTCGGTCGGGTCCCACCGCGCCAGGGGCGGGAGTCGGGCGGGGAGGGGAGCCCCCCCGCTCCGGCCGTTCTCAGAAGGGCGAGGGAAGGGCCACCAGGCGGGCGGCGGCGCCGGTGTCGGCGTCGACGCGCCAGAGCTCTTCGTAGAAGGAGACCGCAAAGGCGCGCCGGCCGGCGGTCTGCAGGCGGCGGATCGACCTCGTCGGCAGGTTGACCGTCTGTCGGCGGCCCGTTTCCAGGTCGAGCAGGAAGGCCTCGCCCGGCCCCGGCGAATGCCTGGAGGCGAGCAGGGTGCGGCCGTCGCCGCTGAGGCTGGTGCACATGGCGTTCAGCCGCAGGTTCCGGAAGGCTTCCAGGGGTTGGCAGGTGCCGGTGTCGGCGTCGAAGGTGCCCAGCACCCGGCCCTCCAGGTCGAACCCGTCGACCGTGGTGGAGGCGACCATCTCAACCAGCAGTCTGCCATCGGGCAGGCGTCCCAGAAATCCGGTATCGGTGGCCACGGCGGTGAGCACCCGGGGGGCGGCGCCTGGCCGCACCAGGTGGAAGGGCTCGTGGTAGGAGGTCAGGATGGCCAGCTGGTCGTCCTGGTAGGGGGAATGCAGGAACACGGGCAGGGGAAGGGAGGTGGTCCGGCCGCTGGACAGATCGACCAGCAGAGGCTCCTGCCGGTCGGGCGGGCAGATCATGACGGCGTTGAGGCAGGTCAGGGCCAGGGGGAACAGGCCGCCCCCGCGGTCCTGCTGGATGGCGAACAGACTGCGGGAGCCGCTGGCGGGCTCGTACACGCACAGTTCGGTGGTGATCAGGTCGTCGCCCCCGGCCGCGTACCGCTCGTAGAGCAGGCGGCCGTCGGGCAGGAAGCCCTTCGGGGAGGCGTTGGTGTCGATCACCTGCCGGATGTCCCCGGAGACGGGATCGGTGAGCACCAGGCGCGGGGTGGTGCGCAGGCCCGGCCAGCTGGTCAGGGCGATGGCGGCGATCGTCTTCCCGTCGGGAGCGGGCTCAGCGCCGACGAGGCCGCGGCGGCCCACCTGGCGGAACCGGCCGGTGAGCGGATCGAGGCGCATCAGCCGGGAATGGGCGGTGCGGTTGGGGTCGGTGGTGCTCCAGGGGCGCAGGCCCATGCCCTGCAGGGGGTCGAACCATTCCGCCTGGGTCTCGAGGGTGCACAGCACCGAGGTGCCGTCGTCGGTCACCCGCAGTTCCGTCATTTCCCCCTTGGGCACCCGCCGGTCGGCCAGCCCGTCGAGGGCGCTCCACAGCAGGCCGGCGAGGCCCAGGCCGACCGCCAGCGAGCCGATGGCCCACCACGCCCGCCCCCAGCCGGTCATCAGCTCCCCGCGCCGGAAGGTGAGCCAGGACGAGGCGAGGAAGACGACGGTCAGCAGGCCGAGAGCGAGGGGCAGGTGCAGGGCGGACAGGGCCTGGCCCGTCCACAGGAACCACAGCGCCGCCGCGGCGGCCAGGGTTTCCAGCACGGGCAGGCCGGCGGGCAGCATGGTTCCCCAGTAGGCGGCGGCGAACAAGGTCAGCGGCAGGCCGCCGAGCAGGATGCCGGCGGTCAGCAGGGGATAGCCCTGGATCTGGAACCACATCTCGGGCCCCCCCGGCCGGTTGCCCATGCCGAAGTCGAGCAGAATCCCGGGACTGCCCGCCGCCCAGGCGAAGCCCGCAAAGGCGGCGCCGACCGTCAGGCAGATGGCGAGGCCGGCCAGCGCCTTCCCCCACCAGACCGCCGAGCGTGAGAGAGGCAGGGCGGCCAGGAAGGGGAAGGTGTTGGCCCGGACCTCGGCCCCGACCAGGTGGCCGCCCAGCATGATCGTGAACAGGGGCGCCTCGAACAGGAACAGCAGGGCCAGCACCGTCTCGTGGTCGAGTTGCCGGAACCAGGCCAGCATCAGCACCGAAACCGCGCCCGCCGCGATGAACAGCCCCAGGTGCAGGGCGTGCTCCCGCAGTTCCTTCATGATCAGGGTCTTCATGGGTTCCTCCTCGTCGGCCGGCCGTCGGCCAGCCGCTTCTCTGGCCGGGCCCCACGCCCGCCGGTCAGGGCAGGCCCGGGGCCCGGCCGGCCGGACGCCTCAGAAGGTGAGGGCCCAGCGCCGCCGGGTGGTGCCCTGGCGCAGGTCGGCCTCCCACAGTTCGCCCGCCCCGCCGACCTTCCCATAGAACAGGGCCTGGTAACCCGGGCGGCAGATCACGGTCCGGAAAGCGTCGCCCGGAAGCCCGATCGGGGCAGGGGAAAGGGCGGGCGCCGGCTCTCCGGTGACCGGGGCAGGGGAAAGGGCGGTCACGGGCGGGTTGGCCGCCGGGGCCGCGGCCGGGGGCGGGGCGGCGAGGTCGAGCCAGGTCCAGGCGCGGTTTCCGGCGATCAGCTCGCCAACCACGTAGCCGCCGTCGGGGGCCAGGTGGGGCACCACCGTGACGTCCTGGAACACGGCGAGCGTCTGGCTGGCGCCGTCCTCCACCCGGAAGGCGGACAGGGTCGTCATGCGCGGCCGCCCCAGGCCGACCCGTTCCGCGCTCTCGACCATCACCAGCAGACGCCCGTCGGGCAGGGCCCCGCGCAATTCGGCCTGGGGCGGCAGTCCGGCCAGGTCGCGCCGCGTGCCGGAAGCGTCGAGGGCGAACCAGGTCGTCTCGGCGCCGGGGTTCCCGGCCCGGCCGCCGCCGCGATGGATGCCGAACACGGCGAAGCGGGAGGTCTCGGCCGCGAGTTTGGCCCCCGCCGGCAGGGGAATGGGGAGAAGGGATCCGTCAGCGAGGGACAGCAGGCGGGACGGTTTCTTCCCGTCGCGGGCGGTCAGCAGGATGGCGGAGAGAAGCCGGACCGGCGCGGGCCCGTCGAACTCGCGGGTGGGGAAGGCGGTCAGCGCCCGCGTTCCCCGCTCGGGCGACCAGCGGCAGATCTCGGACAGCGACTGGCCGCCAGGGTTGCTGAAACGGGTGTAGATGAGGGTGTCGTCGGGCAGAAGAAAGAGGGGAACGGCCTCCCGGTCGATCCGTCGCTCCCGCCCGCCGTCCGCCAGGTCGAGAAACAGCAGGTCCTGGCGCGCCGCCGCGCCCGGCCAGACCCAGGGGTCGTAGGCGAACAGGCCGCGGCCGTCGCTGGTCGGCATGCCCGCCGCGGTGGTTCGGCGGCCGACCGGCCGGGCGCGGCCGGTGGCGAGGTCGATCTCCACCGCCCGCTGGAAGCTTTCAACGGGGATCGTGTCCCAGAGGGGCGCCGGCGCGTAGACCTGGCCGTAGATCCGCTGTCCGTCGGCGGTGACGGTGCCTCTCAGGCTCTCGGGGATCTCGGGGCGGACCGCCCGTTCGGCCAGCGTGTCGATGGCCGCCCAGAGCAGGGTTCCGGCCGCCGCGCAGGCGGACAGGACCAGGACGGCGCGCAGGGCCAGGCGCCAGGCGGAGAACAGGTTGCCGGTGACGAAGGTGTACCAGGAGGTGAACAGGAGGCCGGCGACGACCAGGATCTCGAGGAGGAGGAGGTTCATGCCGGCCAGGGCGTGGGTGGCCCAGCCGATGAGGGCCGCGGTGGCGGTGAAGACGATGGCCAGCAGGGCCCCGCCTTCGGGCAGGAGGAGCGTGGTGAACAGGCCGATGGCCACGACCAGGACGGGGATGCCCATCAGGGTCACGACGTTGCGGAACACGAACGGGTCGAGGCGGTCGAACTGGACCGGCTCGAGGGTCAGGCCGAACGCGGTTCCCAGCAGGGCGAAGGCGAGGTGGAGGGCGGCGGCGAACAGGCCCGCGGCCAGGGCCTTGGCCAGCCAGACGCGGGTGCGGCCGAGGGGCAGGCCGGCCAGGAAGGGCAGGGTTCCCGCCTGGAACTCGCGGAAGACCGCCTGGTGGGCGATCACGTAGGTCAGGATCGGGGCCTCCAGCAGGAACAGCAGGACGATGCCGGTCCCGTTGTCCAGCACCCGGGCCCAGCGGGCGATGACCAGGGAGCCGAGCGCGGCCACGACCATCAGGAGGAAGAAGAGGCGGTGTTCGAGGTATTCCTTGTACAGGATGGACATCATGACACTTCCTCCTTCCCCGCGGTGAAGGCGATGAAGATCTCGGGCAGGGTCATGCCCGACACCGCCGCCTCGCGCACCTTCCAGTTGGCCAGGATGGCGTCGGCGGTCTCCCGGGTGAAACCGTTCAGGACAAACTCGACCTGGGTGCCGTGGGCGCGGGCGGACAGGATCTGCGGGTGGGCGGGCACGGCCTCGACGGGGTGCTCGAGGGTGGCGGTGACGCGGCGCACCTGCTCGGTGAGGACGGCCGTCTCGCGGTCGATGAGGAAGCCGCCGTGCGAGAGGATGATGACCCGGTCGCAGACCTTGGCGAACTGCTCGATCTCGTGGGTCGACAGGAAGATGGTGACCCCGTGGTCGGTGAGGGAATGGATGAGCGTGGTGACGATCTGTTCGCGGACCACGGCGTCGAGCCCGCCGAGGGGCTCGTCGAGGAGCAGAACCTCGGGTTGGGCGGCCAGCGCGAGGCTCAGCATCAGCTTGCGCTTCGTGCCGCGGCTGAGGGCATCGACCCGGCGGTCGGGCGGGACCTCCATCGACGCCAGGTGGCGCCGGAACAGCTCGCGGTCCCACTTCGGGTAGAGGGGCGCCAGGAAGGTCTCGAGGGCGTTGGCGTCCATCCAGGGGTAGAGGTGGCACTCCTCGCTGACCAGCGCCACGCGCTGGCGCACCTCGACGGGATGGGTCTGGGGGTCGAGGCCGAGGAGGGCGGCCTGGCCGGCGTCGGGCCCGATCATCCCGTACAGGATGCGCATCAGGGTGGTCTTGCCGGCGCCGTTGCGGCCGAACAGGCCGACCACCTGGCCGCTGGCGATGGTGGTGCCGACCTGGCGCAGGACCGGCAGGCGGCCGAAGGACTTGGTGAGGCCGGTGAAGGTGATGGTGTTGTCCATGGTCAGGCCTCCTTGCGGGCCTTGGAGCCGTGGGCCCGGCCGGCCAGCAGGTCGTTCAGCAGACTCTGCAGCTGCTCGTCGGTCAGGTTCAGACTGCGCGCGATGGCGAGGATCTCCCCGAAGAGCCGTTTGATCTCGGTCCTGGCTTCCTTCATGCGCTCCTCCTCGGTGCCGGGCGCCACAAAGGCGCCCTGCCCGCGTTTGAAGTAGATGATGCCCTGCGTCTCCATCTCCTGGTAGGCCTTGGCGATGGTGTTGGGGTTGACCTTCAGCTCAACCGCCAGGTCGCGGATCGACGGCAGTCGATGGTCGGGGCCGAACACCCCGCGCAGGATCTCGCGTTTGAACCCCTGCACGATCTGGACGTAGATGGGAACCGGGGCTGTTTCGTCCACCTTGATCACCCGAGCACCCCCTTTCGCTTGCGTCCTAGTGTTTTAGTGTATTACTCTACTAATACACTAAGCAAAGCGAGGGGGGATGTCAAGGGTTTTGTTTGGCCAGGTAAGAAGGAAATGAAAGGGAGGAAAAGGAAGGAAAGAAGGAAAAGGAAGAAACAGAAGAGCAAGGAATTCACCACAGAGGCGCAGAGACACAGAGAAATTCAGGAGGAGGAGAAGACATACAGATGAGGATGACAGGAGAGGAGGCCGAGGGCGGACCATGGAGGTCGGGGGGAGCGGGCGCCCGGTGAAGGAAAGGGAAAGGCCGGTCGGGAGCGGGGGAAG
>CAZKPI010000326.1:0-5909 GCA_964554555.1 uncultured bacterium | reverse complement strand
CTTGGCCGGGGCGCTGGCGGGCTGAGGTTCGGGCATGACGGCGGGCGTGTTCCCGGTCAGGACGGGGGCGGTGTCGGACACGCATCGGAACCCGACGGTGGTACTGCGGTAAAAGGGCGAGCGATGGACGTCGCGGGCGCTGATGCGGCAACCCTTCGACTCGTCGTCCCAGGATCCGCCCCGGATGATGGGCTGGCCGTAGCGGCCCTTGAAGGGTTTGCCGTCGCGGGCGTCAGCTTCGTAGGCGGTGGCCGTCCATTCGGCCACGTTGCCGGCCATGTCGAGGACCCCCCAGTGCGAGGCCCCCCCGGGATAGGCACCGACCCGCACCGGGTAGTCGCCGACGTTGCACAGTTCCGGAGAGAAGTTGTTGCCCCAGGGGTAGTCGAGCCCGCTGCCGCCGCCCGCCGCCATCTCCCACTCGTCCTCGGACGGCAGGCGCTTGCCCGCCCAGGCCGCGTAGGCATAGGCATCGAACCAGTCGACCAGGACGACGGGGCAGTCCTCCATTTTGGCGGGCGGCCGGCCGCCCAGCCAGCTGAAGCGCAGGGCCCACGCATAGGTGTGGAACGGCGTGTGGTCCTTGTTGGGGGGTTCCAAGGGGTGGCAATGCGTGTGCCCGACCTTGCGGATGTCTTCGAGGAAGCGCTGGTACTGGGCGCAGGTCACCTCGTGGATGTCGATCCAGAACCCGGGGGTCTTCACCTTGCGCAGAGGCCGTTCATCGTGGTTGCCCCGCTCACTGCCCAGCAGGTAGGTTCCCGGTTTCACCTCGGCCATGGCCTTGTCGAGCCGCTCGGCCAGAGCCTCTTCCGCCGCGGGAGCCGGAGCCTGGCTGGCGGGCTCCGCCGAAGAGGCCGACTGGGGCGTCAACTCGACGCTCAGCTTGAGCGGCTGGCCCTGGACGACCGAGAAGCTGAGGCGGAAGGGAAAGAACCCGCCGGAGGAGGCTTCCAGACGGTGTTCCCCGGCCGGCAGGTCGAGTTGCAGGCGGGGTCCCTTGCCGCGCGGCAGTCCGTCGATCGACACGGCGGCTTCGGCCGGCGAAACCAGGATCTCAACCAGGCCCTGGGTTGCCGCGGAAGCCGTCTGCAGGGCCTTGCCATCGAAGGGGCAGAAGTTCACCCCGTCGTCGAACGTCTTCCGGCAGGCCGGGCATTCCTTCAGAGCCCAGGCGGGCACCAGGCACAGCCAGCAAGCAAGCATCAGAAGCAGACAACAGATCCGGGTCATCGAAGCCCCCCTCCTGTGCCGCCCGGGATCGGCGGCGATGGAGGCAACATAGCACAGCCCGGGGCCAATCTCCAAGGGGGAATCCCCCACACGGTCCCGGCCCCGGCCCCGGGCTCCAGCCGCTTTGGCCCATCCGCCGCCGCCGGCCTCGGGGGCGTTGCCGCCGGGGCGCTCAGGGCCTGTTTCGACGGCCCGCACCCGTCCCCATGGTGAGTGCCGCGCGAGGCGGGCAGAGGCGGGCAGAGGCGGCCATTCCGTTTCCCCGCTGGAACCGGCCCCCGGCGAGCGGCGCACCACACGGACAAGGGATCGGCCGGGATGCCCAAAGGCCGGCCGGAAATGAAGCGCCGCGGAAAAGCGGGGAAAGCATTCCTGCCCCCCCGGCGGATCACCTGCGGCGCCCCGCCGCCGTCACCGGGTGGCCGGAGAGTCCTTGCGGGAGAGCAGACCCTGGAAGACCTTGATCAGGCGGTTCGCGTCGGCCAGGGCGCGGGGCTCGGGCTTCTCGGTCAGGCCGCCCATCACGGCCAGGATGGTGGTCAAGGCCTTCTCGGGATGCCCGCCGAAATACTCCCCCACCCCGAGGACCAGGTTCGTGAAGGCATCGACCTGCCCCATCGCCGCGGCCGCGCGCGCCAGCGGGATGGCCTCGCCGACGGCGCCGGCCAGGAACGTGGCCCGGGCCAGCCGCATCATCACCTGCGGGTTCTTGGGGACGAGCCCGGCCAGCCGCTTCAGGGTCTCAGCGGCCTCCTTCCAGCGGTTCTCGGCCTCGAACGATTCCGCCAGGATCAGGTAGGCCTGCGGCAGTTTGGGATAGAGCCGGATGGCCATCTGCAGGGAATGGATGGCCTTGGCCCAGTTCCGCTGACGGTGATGGATCTGCCCCAGCGAATAGTGCGCCTTCAGGATGTTGGGACTGACGGCCAGAGCGCGCTGGAACAGGATCTCGGCCTCTCCGAGGGCCCCCTCCCGGAACGCGAGTTCCCCCAGGGCCACCAGCGCCGGATGCAGTCGGGGGGCCACCTGCAGGATTGCCTCCAGCCCCTTGCGGGCCTCTGCCAGCCGGTTGGCCTTCAGGGCCTCCTGGGTCTTTTCCCAGAGGGCGCGCACCTTGGCGTCGCCAATGCCGCCGCCCTTGTCCGCGAACTGCCGTCGTTTGGCCTCGACGGCCGCTTTCAGGATCGAATCGAAGGTCTGCAGAAGATTGCCGCCCTGATGCGAAACGGAGGAGAAGACCTCTCCCAGGCAGAAGAGGCCGCTGGTCACCTTTTCCGGGTTCCCCGAGGCGATCAGCCCGTGCAGGGCGTCAAGCACGTCGGTGAACCCCCATTCCCAGAGGAACCGGATGGAATTGGCCCGGATGCGGTTGTTCGATGAATCGAGGAACCGGCGCAGGGAGGCCACCGCCCCGGCGTGCGGCTCCTTCGGCTTCATCTTCTGCAGGGCCTCGATGACGTTGCCCACCACCCGCTCGTCCTCATCCTGGAGGTGGGGCAACAGCAAGGGGAAATGCTCGGGCTTGCCGAATTTCCCGATGATCGAGACGAGATGGCTTCGGATGTTCGCCGCCGTTTCCGCGCCAAGCCGCTTCAGCAGAAGGGGAACCACCTCTGCCTGCAGGAGTTCCCCCAAACTGATGGCGGCCTGCTGGCGCACCTCGGGGACGGGATCGGCCAGCAGAGGCGCCAGGGCCGACGCCCCCTCCTTCTGCTGGAACTTCCGCAATGCCACCACGCAATTGCGCCGTACATCAGGGTCGGGGTCAGCCAGGAACCCCAGGATCGTTTTCTGGAAGGCTTCCAGCCTGATCTCGCCCACCGCGTAGATGCCCGAAACCCGCTGGTTCTTGTCGGAACCGGTCAGCATCTCCTTCAGGGTGGCGGATACGTCGAAATCCCCGAACTTCCAGATGGCCTTGGCGGCATTGGCCTTCACCCGCGGATGCGGGTCGAACAGGTAGGGCTGAAGGATGCCGATGATCGTGGGTTTCTGCAGGTTGGCCAGCGACTCGATGGCGTTCGAACGCACCCGCGGGTCCGCGTCCTTGAGCAGGCCCTGAAACATGGGCACCATGGAATCGTTGATGTGCTGTCCAAGCACCCCGACCACCGTGGCCCGCACCCGCTCGTTCTTCTCCTGCAGGATCAGCTTCCGCAGAAGGCCGAGGCACATCGGGGTGGCGATCTCGCCGAGCGCCCGGGCAATCCCCTGGAGGGCCTCCTCCGACAGGAGGTTTTCCTTCCTTCCGCCCGGATCCTGCTTGAGATAGGCTTCCACCGTGGCCAGCAGGGCTGGCGACCGATTCCTCGGAGCGCTGTTTGACCAGGGCCTCGGCCGCGGTCAGGCGAGCCTCGAGGTGCATATCGCTCAGGGCGGAGATGAGGATGGGGGTGGACTTCCGGGGATCCATGCGGGAGACGGCCAGGACCAGGTAGTCTTCCAGATTGTCACTGCGATACCGCTCGAAGATGATGTCGGCCGCCATATCGCCCCGCAGACGGCTGAGCGACATGAGACTGCGGCGCCGGAGCTCGTAGTCGGGCCCCTCGAGAAGGCCAAGCATGGTCTGGAAGATCCGGGGTAGGCTTTCTTGCATGGTTCCGCGCTCCACTTTCCTCTCGCGGGCCGATTATACCACACTCCACCCCGTGGAAACCGGTCACCTGCCGCAACCGGATCGGCGATCCGGCCGGGAGTCGCCCTGGAGAGGCCTGGTCAGGGGGCCGCTGGTCCCGGGGCGGGGAGGGGATCCGCGGGAGAGGCCGCACCGGCCTCAGGGGGAGGGGCGGCTTCCCCGGGGTCCGGCGGCGCCTGATCGTTCGCGCTTTCCAGCATCGTCCTCGCCAGATCGGCCATCGTGGTCCCCGAGGCCTCCTGCACCACCCGGTACAGCCAGTGGCGGGCTTCCTCCGCCCGGCCGAGACGCTCGAGGACATCGGCCAGGCTGACCATGTAGGAGATCCGGTCGGCCTGCAGGCAGTCCTCCCGGTAGACCAGGCGATGCAGGTAATCCGCCAGGAACGTCCAGTCCTCGGCCTGCTGGGCCAACTGCAGTAACCGGGGAACCGACCGGCGGGCGAACGGCGAGCCCGGATACCGGTCCTCCAGCAGTTTCAGCGCCAGGAGGCAGGGTTCCACCCGCGGCGGCTCGGAGTTCTCGAAATACAGGCACGCCAGGCGGAAGGCGGCCTCGGGGGCGCGGGAGGCCGCCGGACAATCGCGCAGGACCTGCAGGTAGCGGTTTTCCAGGGCCGCCATGCTTTCGGGGGAGATGGGGAGGGGCAGGCTCGCCAGCAGTTCCCCGGACAACCGCTCCTGGTCGGGCAGGGACAGCCGGATGGGACTGCCATGCCCGGCCAATACGGATGCCGAATCAGAGGCGGGGGAAGGGGGGTTCCCCAGTCTGCCGTTCGGGGAGGAGGCCGGACCGAAGGTGCCCGGAAGCGGTTCAGCAACCGGGCTGGGTCCTTCGGCAGGCGGCCAAATACCCCCGCCCAGGACCGCAGTCCCCAGAATGACCAGGCCAGGAACGACGACCCAGAGCGGGAACCTGGGCTCGGGCCGGGCAGACCGTTGGTCCATGCAGACTCCTTCCTGCCGGGTGGCAGGTTCTCCCGTTTACCAGGACGGCCGGACCGGGAGGAAAGGGTTTCCGACCCGCCCCCCGCCGGGCCATCAGTATACACCAAACCGCCGCGTCGGTGGACGCGAAAATGGCTCCCGGTGAATTCCTCCCCGGCCATGGGACCGGAAGAGGACGCGGATGGGTACAACACCTCGCGGGCGGGAAAGCGGGCGGCCGGCGCCTCCACGGGCTCCCCCAGCGCGAAGCAAGCCGGCCGGGAACCCGCCGACCCGGCCGGAGACACGGCAAGGGCTCATGGGAACGGATGCCGCCCCCCGGGCCATCTTTCAGCCAACGCTTGATGGGGCAAGGGTTTGAAATGTCGGTGCGGGTGCGATACAGTGGGGAACGGGTCTCGGAACCCGCGGGAGGCTACGCGATGACCACCGCCGGCCGGCTTCGCGCCGGAGGAACGGCCGTTCTTCTGACCGCCGCCATCCTGATCCTGTGGCATTCCCCCGCCGTCAGACCGACCGCCTCTGGGCCGGTCGGCACGGCCGTCCCCGCTGATCTCCAGGAGATTGCCCGCCGCCACCTGCCCCCCGGCCTGACCCTGGCGCCAGCCCCCGCCAGCCATTCCCCCTGCCTCTTCCATGGCCTGGCCAGCGACGGCTCGGTCGCCTGGCACGCCGTCTTCACCGCCGCAATGACCGACCGGACCCCCGGGTACGCCGGTCCCATCGACCTCCTGGTCGGCATTGACGCCCAGGGCCGGATCACCACCGTCCGCGTCCTCGGCCACCGGGAAACCCCGACGTTCGTTGAGGGGATTGAGGCCGACTGGTTCCTGGGCCAGTTTCGCGGCCGCACCGCCCAGGATCCCCTCGAACCCGGGATCGACTTCGACGGCATCACCCACGCCACGGTCACCGTGGCCGCCATGGCCGCTGAGATCCGGGCCGCCCTCCGGTCCGTCGCCGCGGCCGCAGGTTCCCCGACTGGCGCGCCGGCCGCGAATGGTGGGCCCGTCCCCCTGGGGGCCTGGTGCCTGGCCGGCGCCATCGTGCTCCTGCTGGCGGGCCGCCGCCTGCCGCGTCCCGTGACGGCC
>CAZKPI010000325.1:3533-5912 GCA_964554555.1 uncultured bacterium | reverse complement strand
CGGCGGCCGCCGCCGGCGGTGGGTGTTCTTCCTCCTGACCGTCTGGGGATTGCCCGCCTTCCTGCTGTGGTGGGGGCTGGGCCGTCTGGCGGGGGTTGTCCTGGAGCGGCGGGCCCAGGCCGAGTTCGACCGCCTGGAGCACGAGGTGGAGGCCCTCGGCCTGCGGTCCGAGCCGCGGGTCTTCTTCCAGAGGCATCTGGCCCGCGTCTGGTCCTCGCTCGAGGGGCTGGCCGCCCGCCGGGAGGCGCTGGAGAAGGTGATCAAGGGGTTCCGTCGCGAATGGCCGGCGGGATTGTTCGATCTCTACTTGTTCGATGGCGAGGGCCGTCTTCTGCCGGTCGGCGATCCGCCGCCCGAGATCCAGCTGTTCTACGATCTGACCCGGGCGCCCTGGACCGTTCCCCTGGAGATAACGCCCCGCCAGATCGCCCAGCTGTCGCGGGTCCTGCCTTCGCCCCAGTCGATGGTGAAGATTCTGAAAGGCAGGCCGGGCCGCATGCTGGCCCTGGGCGGGAGCGGCCGGTTCGCCTGGGGGTTCTTCGACCAGAAGGCCGGGATCCAGGAACAGCGGGTGGGCGGTCTGCTGGCCTTCATCCATCCGGAGGCCATGCCCCGCGATCTGGTCTTGCGGCGGGTGCTGGCCGAGACCCGCAGTTCGGATCTCGGGTTCCTGCTCGAAGGAGAGGCCGGCGTTCTGCCGGCGGCCCTCGGCGGGGTGAGTCCCGGCGTGGTGGAGGCCCGGTTCCACCAGGAACCAGTGGGCCGGTTCGAACTGGACGACCGGCTGGTGGTGGTGCGGCGCCAGGACATGACCACCCTGCTGGTGGGCGGGACTGCCGCGCCGGCGCTGGGCCCGGTTCTGCCTTTGGTGATCGGGGCCGCGTACCTGCTGGGAAGCCTGGGGCTGTTGGTGCGGAGCTACCAGAACCAGGTGCTGGGCCGCCCGGTGCCGGTCGACCTGCGGACCAAGCTGATCGGATACTTCTCGCTGAGTTTCGCCCTGCCGCTGGTGGCGGTGGGATGTCTGACCTGGGCGTTCCTGGCGGATCGGCGCGATGAGGCGCTGGAGGCGTCCCGGCGGGAGTCCTTCCGCCGGCTGGTCGAGGTGGACCGCGGGTTCGAGGAGTTCGTGGCCCGCAAGCGCCTGACGTTCCAGGCTCTCGCGCGCCGGATGGCGGGGTGGGTCGCCACCCCCAGCTGTCTGGTGGCCGAGGCCGAGGCGGGCTTCGCCGACCTGCGCTGGGACAACCTCCATCTCGTGGCCTCGACGGGGGCACTGCTGGTCAGCCAGCAGAGCACCCCTGCCGAGATGCGCCGCAACTTCCGCAAACCCTACCGCCAGCGCCTGCCCATCTTTCACTCCTGGATCGACCGGGGGGCGGCCCCGCCCGCCCGCGACATCCTGAACATGATCCTCGAGAACCCCCGGGATCTGGGACCCTTGCCCGAACACGAGAGCTTCCAGGGGGTTCTGCGCAAGGCCGCGGCCCAGGCGGGCCAGATCGCCATCCACCAATTCAATCGCCTGCGCGGGGTGACGGTGACCGGTCCGGCCAAGGCCTCCCAGCTGGTGATGGAGACCATGATCGAGTCGGAATCGTTTGGCCTGCTCGATGCCGCCCGGCACGGGATGGGCACCTTCGTCCCCATCGAAGGCAACCGGGAGCTGGGGCTGATCTACGTCGATGTCCTGCCCGGGCCGGGCGGGGAAGGGTGGTTCGCCCTGTTCGTGTTCAACAACATCGTGAACTTCGAGCGGGAGTACCTGGAAGGCCTGTTCGGAAGCGGGATGGTCACGGCCTCCGCGGCCGCGGCAGAACCTGGGGGGGGGCCGGGGCGTCCCGCCGCCGCCGGGCCGGCCGTAGCGGACAGCGGCACTCCATGCGGGGCCGGCCGGCCGGAGGTAATGGTCGCGGCTGGCGCGGAGGAAATGGCGGTGCCCGGAGAACCCGCGGGCCGCCCCGAAACTGCCAGCGCGCGCGGGGAGCAAGGCCGGGCGGATTCCAGTCCGTTCGGTTGGTTGGCTGGCGAGGGATGGGACTTCCGGGCGATCAGCCTGCACCAGTCCGCCCCCAATTTCCCAACCACCTGGGAATTTCGCAAGTTCCGCGACCTGTTCGCCGTGATGGAGGCCTCGCCGCGGCCCCTGGCGCGGACGATGGTGGTTGACGGCGTGCGGTCCGACGTCTGCGCGTTGACCAGTTCGTTCATGAAGCACTACCTGCTGGTGGCGGTGACCGGGCTGGAGGAGCTCGAGGAGAGGCAGGACCGCTTCGAGTGGATGGTCTGGGGGGTGTTCGCGGGGCTGGCGGCCTTCGGACTGGCCCTGTCCTGGTTGCTGGTCCGGCGGTTCCTTCTGCCGGTGCGCGACCTGACGCG
>CAZKPI010000325.1:830-3523 GCA_964554555.1 uncultured bacterium | reverse complement strand
TCCAGGCGATGAAGGCGAAGGAGTTCGACTGGCGTCTGCCGGTTCGCTCAGACGACGAGTTGGGGAGGCTGTGCGGAGCTTTCAACGAGGCCCTGGCCAAACTGCGCGACCTGG
Source organism: uncultured bacterium (assembly GCA_964554555.1). Lineage (GTDB taxonomy): Bacteria > Muiribacteriota > Ozemobacteria > Ozemobacterales > Ozemobacteraceae > Ozemobacter. Next base: position 3,409 of record CAZKPI010000325.1, on the reverse strand, counting down.
AAATTGCCCGCGCCGTCCAGGCGGACCTCCTGCCGCAGAAGAGCCAGCGGTTCGGGGCCTACGAGGTGACGGGGGTCAACATCATGACCCAGCAGGTGGGCGGGGACTACTTCGATTTCATCCCTCTGCCGCACGGGCTCGTGGCGGTGGCGATGGGCGATGTGTCCGGCCATGGGGTGTCGGCCGCCCTGGTGACGGCCATGGCCAAGGCCGCCTTTTCCATCCTGTGTCCGCGTCTGCCCGACCGGCCGGAGGAGGTCCTGCAGGAGATCAACCGGGAACTGCTGGTCCAGGTCAAGCGGGCCAAGATGATGACCTGCTTCCTGGGCATCCTCGATCCGCAGAGCGATTGTATCATCTGCGCCAACGCCGGCCAGAGCTATCCCCTGCTGATCGGCGGAGACGGGAAGGCGCAGATGGTGCGCCTCCCCTCCCAGCCGCTCGGGGTGCGGGCGAAGATGACCTGCCGCCGCGAAGTGGTCTCCCTGCGCGGGAAGACCATGATGCTGTATTCCGACGGTCTGGTCGAGGCGGTGAACGACCGCCAGGAGATGTTCGGCTACGAGGCGCTGGCCCGGGCGGCCGAGATGGCCGTCGCCTCGCGGCATCCCGACCTGGCCGGGCGGGTGCTCGAGCAGGTCCGGGAATTCACCGGCGCGGTCCCCTGGAACGACGACGCCACGCTGGTCGTGATCCGGCCGGTGCTGAAGGGTTGACCCGGGCGGATTCCCCGCTCTCGCTCCTGCCCCCGTTCCTGCCCCCTGCCCCGGCCTTTTCCCGGGACTGGTCATCAGTTCCCCCGCCCCGGTTGGCCGTATGACCGGGTCTGCCGGCCGGGTCAGGGGAAGGCCGCGGCCTCCCGCGCGTGGACTATCGGGTGTCCAGGTCGCGAAACACGCCCAGGTTTTCGAAGGCAGCGACCCCCATGGTATTGGGGAACAACACATACAGCCTGTTGTCGAGGCCCTCGGCAATGAGCGGGGAAGGCGTCTGCAGGAAGAAGATCTGGCGGTGGTCGCCGAGATAGCCGACCTGGTCGTTCGTCGCGCAGAACAATCCGTCGGCCATGCGGACCAGCTGTCGGACGGGCGCTGGGGCCACGGCCTGCGTGATCCATCTTCCCGTCTCTCCGTCATGCATGAACACGGTTCGCCCGACCGCCGCCCAGGTGACCTTGCCCGTGCCGGCCAGGGCGGTGACCGGTTGATCGGTGGAAAACAGCTTCACCCACCGCTGAACCTCTTCGGTTCCCCGGCGCGTTGGCTCGGGGCCAATGCGATAGACCACCGAACCGCCCTGGGGCTCGTCTGTCACCGCATACAGATTCCGGAAATTGCCTTGGAACAGTCGGGCGCCCAAACGCGGCAGGGGGGTGAAGGGCTGGAACGGCAGGACCGGCGGGGTCTGACCGCCGGCAGGGGCCGGCCCGGGAAAGGCGGGCATGCCGAGATGGCGGAGGGTGGCGAAGAGCACCCCGCCATTGTCGAGGGCCGCCATGTCCTGGAAGGATTCGGACAGTTCAAACGCCTGGCGGCGGGTGGGAATCAGCACCCGCCGACGATCGGTCGTGATCCAGGGATGGCCTCCGGAGTCGATCATCAGCCGCAGGTCGCCCGCCATCTTGAGGTATTTGCCGGCCACCACTTCGGGGTCGGGCGACGGCGGCACGACCCATGCCAGTCGCACATCCCCCTGCATGGGAAGAGCAAGGCGCGTATCCGGCAAGGCCCACGTGCCGGGGGCTCCCCAGGCCAGCGCGGTCCACATGACAGACAGACAGATCAGGATCAGAACGGCCGGTCGCCGGCAGGGCGGGTGTCTGGGTGCCTCACTGCCCATCATCATGTCCTCCCAACCATTGGAACACGCCTTTTTGCACGGGATTCATCTCGCTTTCCAGATCCTTCCAGAAGGTCTTGGGGTCGAAATCGGGGTTGCCGGCGGCCGTCATGGCCTGCCGGGCAAAGGCATCGAAGGCATGGAAGTTGATCGCGGCGGTCAGGCGTCCGGCCTCGACCGTGAAAGCCGCCTGCGGGCAGGTGATCTTGCCGACGAAAAAATCGACCGTCGCGGAGATGGCGCCGGGGACATCCTTGTCGGCGAGCGCCCAGGCGATCTTGCCCAGGCCAAGCACATTGCCGTATTGTTCGTCCGGGGTGCCGAACGCTTCCATGACCCAGGACTCGGGCAGGCCGCGTTCGCTCGCCATGCCGCCGGCCATTTCCACGCCGCCGGCCATGACGGTGGTCATCGTTTCGGTGAAGGGAAGAAAGGCTTTCGACCTGGGCGGCGGTTGGGTTTCGGCGGCCCTGATCGTTTCCTGACCGAGGCGCGCTGGGGGTGTCGTGCCAGGGACATCCGCCACCGGCAGGGGAACCTGATACTTCAGGCGGGTGACGGCGGGGAGCGTCCGGTTCGAGGCCAGCTTCTTCCAGATGCCGCGCGCCAGGGCGTCCAATGCCTCGAGCTGTTCGCTTTCCTGGGCGTTCAGGTTTCCCTGGCGCCGCAAGGCGGCCGCCGCCAGCTTCACTGCCGCCAGCTGTTCGGCTTCCTGCCCCGGCGTGATCGTTTTGGCGACC
>CAZKPI010000325.1:0-820 GCA_964554555.1 uncultured bacterium | reverse complement strand
TGGCGGGGCCGTCGGCGTCAGAGGGCGCTTCGGGGGAAGTCCCGGGGGCCAGGCGGGCGCCGAAGGCGAATGGCCGGCCGGCTCATGGCGATGGGAATGCCGCGTGGCGGGCGGGGTGCGTCCGTACCACCGTTCTTCCAATTGCCGGCGTCGTTCCGCCTGCTGACGCTCCTGTTGTTGGCGCCGCCGTTCCTCACGCTGTCTCGCCCGCTCCATGGCGCGCTCCTGTCTTGCCTGTTCCCGTTCCCAGGCTGGCGCTTCACCCCCGGATCCGGTGCCGCCGGAATCTTCGATCTGGGGGGGGCCCGGCATGGGGACGTCGGGAACCTGGCCGCCGGCCATGTTTTGCGCATCTTCCCACGCTCCGGCGAACACCGCCGCGGGCAGGAGGGTCATGACGAGCATCCAGAAACAGAACGCCTGCCATTTCCGTGCGCCGTTGGGTTTCATCCTTGGTCTCCTTGGGGCTGATGGTAAGGGCAATCTCTTTTTGCATTAACGGGTTTTCGCGAGCTTTGTCAAGGACGCCGGTGCGGGAACCCAAGGTCATTTGATCCTCGGGAGGCCGATCATCGCGATTCCCTGGCGTCTCGTCTCCGCCAACCCCTCGCCGATCGGAACAGCCGGTCCTTGGCCGCCCGGGGCATCGGCAGGGAGAGGCGGGCCCGGGCGGGGCAAGGTGAGGTAAAGGGAGGTTCCGGAACGGGCTCCTTGGGTGAGCCGGTCCCGTCGCCTCCAGGGGAAAGGCGGAGCGGGTGCGGGCCGGCCCGACGGGTCAGGCGGCGCGGGGGCCGGTTCCGGTGCGGGCGGCGGCGGGGGG
>CAZKPI010000324.1:0-5942 GCA_964554555.1 uncultured bacterium | reverse complement strand
GCGGCCGGTTTCCCGGCCCCCGCTTCCGGTGTCGCGGGACCGCCCGGGCGGCGGTCCCAGTTGGTGATGGTGACGTCCTGCTGGGGGAAGGGGATCTGGATGCCGTTCTCCTCGAGCACCGCGTAGATGCGCTGGTTCATCCCGTGCTGGAAGTCGGGGAAGCCGTCCATTCCCGAAATGTAGACCCGGATCTCGAAATTCAGCGAGGAGTTCCCGAACCCGGTCAGGACGACCTGCGGGGCCGGGTCGGCCAGAACCTTTGGATGCGTGCGGGCAACGTGCATCAAATGGTGACGGACCTTCTCCGGATCGGACCCATACGCCACCCCGACCGGAAAGACAATTCGCAGGACCGGGTCGGACAGGGTCCAGTTCATCAGCCGGCCCGTGATCAGCTCCTTGTTCGGGATGACGACCTCCTTGCGGTCGGCGTTCATCAGCGTCGTGGCGCGGATCTGGATGCGCGTCACCGATCCCGTGGTATCGCCGACCGTGACGATGTCCCCGACCCGCAGAGGCCGCTCGAACAACAGGATCAGACCGGAGATGAAGTTGGCGAAGATCTCCTGCAGGCCGAACCCGAGGCCGACGCTGACGCCGGCCGCCAGCCACTGGATCTTGTCCCACCCCAGGCCGACCGTCTCCATCACGGCCACGAACCCGATCAGACCGATGACGTAGCTCGACAGGGTGCGCACCGCGAACTTGACCCCCGCCTCCAGGTCGAGCCGCTGGAGGATGGCGAACTCGATGAACCCCGGAAGGTTGTTGGTGGCGCTGACGGTCAGGGCGATCAGGCCCACCGCCAGGAGAAGGTCAAACAGAGTGATGTCAACCGTCCGCTGTACCCACTCCCGCCGCACCACCCCATCGGGCCCGGTCACCGCCTCCAGGATCTGGGCGTCGGTGGTCCACAGCTTGACCTGGTCAAGAATGCGAAAGGCCGGGAAGACCTCCGCCCAGATCTGGAAGATGCCGACCAGCAATCCGACCGCCAGCACCGCGAACAACAGCTTCTCGGTCTGCGTGCTGATCTGGAAGATGGACGGCTCGGCGTGAGGAGCTCCCGGCGCTCCGCCGCCCGCCGGGGAAGCGGCAGGAGCCACCTCGGACCGGGCCTCCTCGCCTTCCGCCGGGACGGGCACCTGGACGGCCTTCATCACCTGCGACTTGTGGAGGGCGAGGCTCCGGCGGTGGACGTGCAGGGCCCGCCACAAGACCGCATAGGCAAGGTTACAGCCCAGGATCAGGGCCAGCGACTGAACCGCCTTCCCCCACAGCCGGTTCGCCGTATAGACGTAGCCCAGCAGGCACGCGGGCACCATGACGACCGGCAGAACCACCGCCAGAAAGAACAGCAGATACCGCAACCGGTAGACAAACCGTTCCTGCGACACCTGGCCCACGGCCTGCATGACCGGTCCGGCCGGGCGGACCAGGGGATCGGCCAGCCACGCCCCGGCCAGCAGAACCGCCACCAGCAAACCCCGCCCCAGGCTGACCTGGACGAGATCGGGGGCATGCCCGTCGACCACCTGGAACAGGAACAGGAGGGGGAGGACGATCACTCCGAGCAGGCGGGCCCGCCGCTGAAGCAGGGGATGGACCTCGGTCACGTGCCAGTGGCAGTGGTGGTCGGCCAGGCCGTCGGGCCGGAAGACCTGGCGGAAGGCTTCCAGGCACCAAAGGGGGAGGGCGAGCGCGGCCAGCTGGGCCGCCACGACCTCGGTGAACCCGCCCGGCCCCGGGAACAGGCTGATGGCCAGGCTGATGATCCACATCAACAGCGGCCAGGGGGCCGCCCAGCAGACGGTCAGCACCATCGCCTCCAGGGTCAGCCGGAACCGGTCGGTCGCGGCACGCTGAACCAGGCCGCCGATCTCAGCCAGCCGGGCGGTGAGCCGCCGGCGGCTGGCCAGGATCGCCGCCCAGAAGGCCAGCAGGGTGATCATCAACAGCGGCCGGCGGCGGAAGGCGCGGCCCATGGCCCACACCACTTCCGCCCACCGGGAGGGGGACACCAGCCAGGAGATGCCCCGCACCGTGCGCCCAAAGTCGGCCAGGCCCAGGGGCTGACAGCTCCGCACCCAGAACACCCGTTCGTCGATGAAGGCGGCAAACTCCCGGCTCTTCTGCGAGGCCTGCCGGGAAAGGGTGTCGAGATCCACCAGCCGGGTCAGCCGCGCCGACAGGTCACGCTGGGCGTTTTCCAGGATCTCCCGCCGCTGACGCAAAAGGGTCTTGACCTTGCCTTCCAGCGCGCTCCGCTGGGCCCCCGTCAACGGACCGGCCGGACCGGCCGCCCCGGCCGCCAGGTCACGGGCCCGGGCGTCCAGGTCCCGCTCGAGAGTCAGGGCCTCCTCGATCTCGATCAGGCGGAGCTGGGTCAGCGAGATCTCCTCCGCCCGCCGGGCCTGCCCTTCCAGGAAGGAACCCGAGGTGGGCAGTTCCGCCCGTTTGACCCTCAGCAGGAGCCCGATCGCGTCGGAAAACCCGATGGCCTGGATCTTGTCCCGTAGTGACCGGTGGTCGTCCCGCAGTCGCGCCAGCAGGTGCGTCAGGCTGGCCACCTCCTGGCTCGAGGTCTCCATCCGCAGGGCCACCTCGTGCCGCTCGGCCGCCCAGGCGGCGTTTTCCTGGGCCAGGGTGGCCAGGACCGGCGAGTCGATCCCGAGATCCCGGGCGGTCTCCTCGGCCTGGGCCACGGCGGCGGCGGCCTCGCGCCGGCGGCGGTTATCCACCAGGCGGCGAAAAGTCTGCGCCTGGATCTCGGCGGCCTCCTTGCGGAGCGTCAGCAGTTCGCGCCGCAACCGGGACCATTCCAGGGAGGTGCCGAACTGGTCGAGCTCCAGTTGGTACAGCCGCGCCTCCTCCTGGGCCTGCCCATTCTGCGCCAACAGCAGGCCCAGCCCGGCGTCATTCCCGGCCTCCCCCGCCGAAAACGCGGCGATCTTCTCCGTCAGGGCCTCGGCTCGCTGGCGGGCCGCCGCCAGCCTGGCGGGCAGGTCCTTCCGGCGGGCCTGCAGGCGCTCGGCCTCGGTCACCTCCGCCGCCAGCTGGTCGGTCAGTTCCTTCACGTCTGCCTCAGCCCGGTCGAGGGTCTGCTCCAGGGCAGTGAGAGGGGTTTCCGAACCAATCAGCGGGGTCACCCCGGACACCCCGGCGGCCACCTGGCTCTTCAGGCGCGCGATCTCGGCCGGGGCCGCCCGGGACTGTTCGGTGAGGGCCCGGAACCGGGCCTGGGCCTCGGTCATCGCCTGCAGGGCGGCCAGGGTCTGCGTGAGCGTCTCCTTCAGCGCCTGGCGCGTCTCCGAGGCGGTCCCCCCTCCCTCCAGATCCTTGAGCCGCTTCTCGACGGCCTCGCGGGTGGGGATCCCCCCGCCGCCGGCGGCCGCCGGCCCGGGCCCGAACCCGCCCGACAGCAGGATGACCAGAAAGATCAGCACGGCAGGGAGGCCAGCGCCGGAAGCGCGACGCCGGCGAACGGAACAGCGGCGGGCGGGTCGAGAGAACATGGCAGGCTCCTGGAAAGGCGGAATCATCGGCCGCCGGCCGGGACCATCGGCGGCCGGCTCACCACTCGAAATAGAACTTTTCCCCCGGCAGTCCCATCTGCTGATGCGGCGAGATCGGCTTCTCGCGCGGGCTGTAGGTGGTGGGGCGGATCTGGTCGGGCAGGACCGTCCGCTCGAGCTGGATGCCCTCGAACCAAACGGCATGCGAAGCGGTGCCGGGCGAGGTGTTCTCGAGCACGAGGCTGGTGCGGCTGGCCAGGTCGGGGGAATGGGTGTATTCAAAGGTCACGTAGAGCCGGTGCCAGGGCTGGGGCCCCTGTCCCGGGGCCTCAAGGGTGGCCCGCTCGCGCACCCCGGCGTAAACCGGCGACCCATACCGGGTGGCCGCGCCCTGTGCATCGACCTCCACCCCTTCGTAGCCGATCTCGTCCCCGTCCTCATCGGTCCGCAAAAATCCGATGGCGGCGGCACCACTGCCGGGGCAGACCCATCCCGACAGGATGTAGCGGTTCTGACCGGGAGGCGTGGCAAACACCCCGGTGGCGATCTCCTGCCACAGGGTGCCCGCCGGCAGGACGGGAAGGGCCGGGGGAACCCCCGGCTTGGGAGGCTTGGGAGGTTTGGGCGGCTTGGGAGGCTTGGGCTTGCGGGCCGCCAAGGCCACCGGCACCGGGGTCGGCAGGCCGCCGCCCGGCCACCCCAGAACCAGGGCCAGGAGGAGGATCCACAGGGCCCGCACAAAACCGGAAGCTGGAGGGGCCCCCGCCACACTCGTCCCGGGCTCCCGGAGGGGGGGAGTCACTGCATGCATGCACCGTCTCCTCACCAGAGATTTCTGCCATTGTGCCAGAAGCGGGGCCGACCGTCCAGTTCCCGGCGGCAGGCCGCCGGGCCATCTCGCTCCCGGTGACTCCAGCGCGGGGAGGCTTCGGGACCGGCCCACCCCATTCCTCCTGCCCTGGAACGATCCGGACCGCCCGGCCAGGCCCCCCGCCTACTTCGTCTTCAGGTGGAAACTGCCGTCCCAGTCAGCGGACGGGGGTTCCTCGCGAAAGGCGGCAATGCGTCCGAGGTAGGTGCGGGAAGGGCCGTCGTCCGGCAGGAGGCCCAGCACCTGCTGGAGAGCGGCTTCGGCGGCGTCCCAGTCCCTGGCCAGATACCCGGAAATCCCCTCCCGGTACCAAGGCAAAACGCGGTCCCACAGGGCGTCGTCCTCCCCCTGCTCCCCGATCAGCTGGAAGACCCGGATCGGCTTGTTCTTCCCCTTCACCGCCAGGAAATCGAGGAACCGGGTGCGCAGACCACTGCCGGCCAGCAGGTCGTTGGTGCTCTCCGACACCATCATCAGCGTGTCGTAGGCCTTGTTGGCCCCTTCCAGACGCGAGGCCAGGTTGACCCCGTCGCCCAGGCAGGTGAAGTTCATCTGCGTCGAACTGCCGTAAAAACCCACCATACATTCCGCCGTGTTGATGCCGGCCCGCATCGTCACGTCGGGCAGGCCGCGCGCCTTCCACCCCTGCCGCAGTTCCGCCAGCCGCTTCTGCATGGCGATGGCGCACCGCGCCGCCCGCACGGCGTGGTCCTGTTGTCGGGCCGGGTGATTCCAGAAGCACATCACCGCATCGCCGATGTATTTGTCCAGGGTGCCGTCGAACGCAAAGACCAGGTTCGTCATCTCCCCCAGGTATTCGTTCATCAGCGCCCCAAGCTGTTCGGGGGACAGCATCTCGGAGATCGTGGTGAAGCCCGCCAGGTCGGTGAACATCACGGTGAGCGTGGCTTTCTCCCCTCCCGGCTTGACAGCCGCCGGGTTGGCCACGATCGCCTCGACCATCTTCGCCGACACGAACCGGCCGAACGAACTGCGCACCTGCCACTCCCGCCGGCGGGCCTCGGTGTAGGCGTGGAACCCTCGCCCCACGCCGAACGAGCCCAGCACCAAGACAGGAAGGGCCACCGGCAGCAGCCACCCAGCCAGGAACAGGGCCAGGGACACCAAGGCCCAGGCCGAGGACAACAGCAGGGTCCAGACCCCGCCCGTCACCGCCCCGCGCCGGGCGATGCACCGATCGAGCAGATACAAAAACGGCAGGAGGGCCAGCAGGTTCCAGACCGGCCAGGCCGCCGGCCAGGCGTCTGGATGCAGAACGGTCGGGCGCAGGAACTCCCGGCGCATCAGGGCCGAGCACAGGTGGGCATGCAGGTTGACCCCGGCCATCTTCTTGAAATCGCGGTCGAGAAAGTTCACCGGGGTCACCTGGAAATCCTGGTCTTCGCCCAGGTGCGACCCGAAAAAGACGGTGCGGCCCGCGAACCGGCCGGCCAGCCGGTTGCCCGTGCCCCGTCGCCCCCCCGTTCCCGTTCTCGAAGCCCATGTCCATCCGACCTCTCGTCATCCTTCCCGACGCGCGTCTTCGCCTCCGCTCC
>CAZKPI010000323.1:2761-5943 GCA_964554555.1 uncultured bacterium | reverse complement strand
GAACCCCTCCCCGGATGCGCCGTGGGGAAACCCGTCGGAGGGGCGGCGAACGTCTTTGCCCGGGTCGAACCGGGGGCGGCCCGCCGGTTCACGCGGGCAGGCCGGGGGAGTTCCCCGGCACGAACAGGCGGCGGTCGATGCGGGTCTGGAGCCGGGCCAGTTCGGCCAGTTCGGCGGGGAGGTCGGCCAGGGGCCGCCCGTCGAGGGCGATCAGGTCGGCGACGATCTCCATGAGCCCCTGGGGGTCGAGGAGGCCGGCCTTCCCCTCCTTGATGAGGTTCTGGAAGAAGGTCCACCACTCCTGCACCCGGCGCCGGTTGACGACGGCCCGCAGGCCGTTCTGCGCCACCCGGAGGCACTGCTCGAGGAACCGCTCTTTCAGCGACCGCATCACTTCCTCGCGCTTCCCGGCAACCGGCGTCTCGTCGATCACCCGCATCTCCATCCGTCCGTCGCGATGGTCCTTCATGGCCGTCCTCCTTTCGGGGATATGCCGATAAAGGACGCTCCCGGGCGCCAGTTCAAAGGTCGTGGCGGGTCGGCGGAAACCCCCCCGAGGGAAATGGCGGGGACCAGGCGTCCATCCGGCGCGGGAGACGGGCGGGGGCCGCGGGACGAACGCCTGAACTCTGCGAAGGATCAGGTGGGGCCAGGCGGTCAGGTCAAAGCCGGGCGCGCAGGTCGGCGAGGATGCGGTCGCGGTTCCAGCCCTGGGCGGCCAGGTCGGCGGCCAGCGCCAGCAGTTCGCGGAACCGCGGGCCGGGCGGCACGCCGAGGGCGACCAGGTCCTTGCCCGTGATCGGGCAGGCGGTCCGGGCGGCCGCCTGCCCCGGCTGGTCGGCGATGACGGACAGCCAGACGGCCAGCGGGTCGGCCTCGCCCCGGTCGCGGCCGGAGACGTCGGCGGCGATGAGCCACCGCGCCAGGCGGAAGGGAACCCCCGCCTCGTCGAGCCGGCGCAGGAACCGCCTGACCTCGCGGCCGGTGGGCGCTTCCTCCTGCAGGCGGGCGTTCGGCAGGTGGAGCTCGACCAGCGCGGCGACCTTCCCGGCGATGGCGGGCGCGACCGGCCAGGTCTCCTGCAGAAGGGCGAACTGGGGCAAAAAGACCTCCGGGGTCTCGTGCTTCCAGGAGCGGACGCGGCCGTCGGCCTCGACCGTGGTGGCGGTGATCTTGCCCAGGTCGTGAACCAGGGCTGTCAGCACCAGCAGGTCGGCCTCGTCGGGCGGCAACCCCTCGCGCCGGGCGAGGCGGGCCGCCTGGTCGACCACCTGCAGGGTGTGGTTCCAGACGTCGCCCTCGGGATGCTTGTCGGCCGGCTGGGGGATGCCCCGCAGGCGCGGCAGGGGGGCGGGCAGGGTGCCCTGCTCCAGCCGGGCGCGCAACGGCTCGGAAGGCCGGTCGGCGCGGCAGATGGCCAACAGGTCGGGGTGGATGTCCATGTCCCCCATGGTCGAACAAACCGCGGCATTTGGCAACGGGAACATCGTGGTGGGCGGGAACAACGCGAGTCTGATCATGGATCGACCTCCGGTGTCGTGATGGCGGCCGCGGGGCGGGCCGCAGGCGGTCGGGCGGTCGGGTCAGCGCGCCGCTCGCCCGGCGGCACCCTTTTCCGGGGAAAGGCGGCCGGGCCGGGCCGGTTCAAAAAACCATCGATCCGCAAAAAAAGGCCTGCCGCAGGGGCTGTGCCCCTTCCACCCCACCAGGGCCGATGGCCCTGGACCCTTCCTTCTGGCGGGGGAACGCTGAGGCGTTCCCCCCGCGGCAGTTCCGCTTTGCCATCCGTTTGCCATGGAATGGGCCAGGAAAAAGAACAACGATCCGTCACGATCTGGCGGCCGGTTGCCCGATTCTTTGAACCGGGCGGTTCGGCGGGTCTTCTGATCGAAAGGGAAAGGAGGACGAGCCATGGACATTGGACGCCGGCTGGAACGGGCCTTTGACCGGAAAGCCCGGAGACTGTGGCGGAGGTTCTTCAACACCTGTGTCACCCTGTCGCCGGCCGGGGACCGGGTGGTCATCGACCGGGAGGAGTTGGCGAGGTGCTGGGAGACGCTCCTCGACTGGATCCGGGCCCGCCGCCATCCCTGGCTGGAGATGGTCGACCTCTACGACATGGCCGCGATCCTGCTCGAGATCGACGGGAAGCCGGTGACCGAGATCGAGCCTGTGTGGTGGTCCTGGGCGGAGGTCATCACCCACCTGCCGGCCCGGACCCGAATGATCGGCAACACGCCGGCCAGCCCGTTCTGAGGCGGAAGGACCTCTGCGGCAGAGACGAAGTTCCCGGAAAGACCGCCAACCCCGCCTGAGAAAAGCGGGAGGCGGTCATCCGGTCCCGGGCCGGCGGACGGCGGCCGGTCAGGGCGGAGCCGGGGCCGGATCGGCGCGGAAAGGAGGCAACCGGATGGATGACGGAACCAGCGGCCGGGGGAACGTGGACCGGGAGTTTGCGGGGTTGATGGCCGAGGCCTGGGCGGCGGCGGGGGCGGCCGGCACCAGCGGGGAAGGGGGGCCGTCCCTGGCCGACGACCTGCGGGAGGCGGTCCTGGTCACCCTGCAGGCGGGCTGGGATGTCTTTCTGTTCCTCGACGGGCTCGTCTCCCGGGACTGGGCGGAGTTTCCCGACGCCCTGACGGGGCTGATCGACGACCCGCGCGGGGCCGTGCTGATGGAGCTGTTCAACGGGACGGCCGTGTTCACCCTCTGCCGCCTGCATTACCAGCGGGCCCGGGTCAACCTGGTGGCCGCCGTGGGGGCGGCGGCCCTGCCCCGGTTTTTGGCTCTGGCGGGGGCGGTTGACCTTCCAGAAGATGAGCGGTCGGCCCGCTTGGCCGATCTGAAGGCGGCCATCACCGCCGGGCTGGCGAACGGCCTCCTCGGCCGGCCAGGGGCGGGCCCCGAGGAATGAGCCGGCCGGCACGGGGCGGAAATGGCATCGCCACCCCGGGCGCCGGGGACAACCCCGGTTGGGCGAAGGGAACCCCCGCGGCGGCCGCGGCGATGCAACGGGAGAAGCGCGCCGCGACCGGGGCCCTTCCCGCCCCCGCCCGGTTCAGGGAAAGGAGGAGATCACCGATGGCACCCGACCCGCGTCATCTGCCCGCCACCCCGCCCGCCCCGACCTTCCTCGGCCTTCCCTGGCGGCGCCAGGAGCCGCCCCCGCCCGGGCTGTCGGC
>CAZKPI010000323.1:0-2735 GCA_964554555.1 uncultured bacterium | reverse complement strand
TGGCACTTCCGCTGGGATTTCCGGCAATACTTCTTCATGACCGTCAGCGCCGGCGCCGCCCTGCTCTGCCTTCCCCCCGACGACCTGCTGTCGGTGGCGGCCATCTTCGTCTGCCTCCTCCTGCACTACCTCGTCTCCTGGCTGTGACCGCCAATTCCGCAATTCCGGGGACACATGACACAATTCCTTCCGGGCGGTCGGGGAAGATTTGGTCATGTGTCCCCGACATTCCCCGAAATTCCGGTCAGGGATCGGGGGACCCGTGGGTCCGGCACCGGAGGTGGAGGGTCGAGGAGCCTGGGGGGAAGTACCCTTCGATGTTCCCGGGAACCGGGGAATACAGGGGATACACCAGGCTGAGGAGGACCTCCAGGAGGTATCTGCTCTGGCGGGAGCGGGCGGGGCGCCAGCAGGTGAGGGTTTCGGGCTGACGGAGGTAGCCCCGGCGCCGGAGCTCTTCAATGGCGGAGGCATCGAAGATGGTGAGGGGCCTGCCCGGGTGATCCTGGTGGTACATCTCGATGGCCCCCATGAGCACCCGCTGACTGGCGTAGCACACCCGTCGGGCATGTTCTTCGGGGGTGTGCCGGGCCCAATCGAAGGGGGCCGGCCAGAACCAGGCGACGGTCACGATCACTCCGACCAGGACGGCAAACACCAGAGACCGGCCAGCGCGTCCAGGCAATGCCATGTTCGATTCAGGCGGGGTGGGGGGCGAGGGCGCGGGCGATCTTGACCGACTGCAGGTGGATGCCCCGGAGGGTCGAGAGCAGGTCGAGGTGCAGGGTCGAGGTCTGCACGGACTGGTCGCGCTGTTCGAAGACCCGCTTCATGTGCGAGGTGCGCAGTTCGTCCTCGAGGTGGGCGATGGCCGGCTCGGAGGCGATGACCGCCTCGACCAGGTGCAGGTCGTGGGTGGCGAACCCGTTGATGGCCTGCAGGAAAACGGCGTTGACGGCGTCGAACATCTTCATCAGCTCGCGGAACCCCTCTTCCGAGAAGCGCAGTTCCCCGGCCTTCTTGACCTTCGAGCAGGGCAGGATGACCTTGTAGATCATGTCGCCCAGCCCCTCCAGGTCGTTGATGACGTTCATGTACTGCATCATGGTCGCGGTCTGTTCGGCGGTCAGGGTGACCTCGGACAGGCGCGACAGGTAGCGGGTGATCTGCAGGCGCAGGAAGTCGACCTTCCGCTCGCGCAGGGTCAGGTCCTCGATCAGCTTGTCCTCGGCGTAGCTGATCAGCGCCGGCACGCTGTGCATCATGACCTCGACGTGGCCGGCCATGCGGGCGATCTCGCGGGCCACGTTGCCGAGCGCGAGTTCGGGCGTGCGCAGGAGGCCCTCGCTGAGGAACTTGACCTTCAGCACCTGGTCCTCGGGCCCGGGCGCCTCGGGCAGGAGGCGCTCGGTGAAGGCGACGATGCGTCCGTAGAAGGGAAGCAGGACCACCACCTTGAGGACGGCGCTGAGCATGTGGGCGTTGGCCACCTCGCGGGCGGGGGTGGCGCCGAGCGGCGCCGAGAGCCAGGCCACCAGGTCGCCGAAGTTGGCCCGGTCATACAGGAAGGGCAGGAAGATGACGGTGCCGATGATGTTGTAGACCACGTTGAGCAGGGCGGTCTTCTTGGCGGGAACCGAGCCGCCGATGGCCGCGATCCAGCCCGTGATGCAGGTGCCGATATGGGCGCCGAGGATCAGCGGCACCGCCGCGCGCAGGGAGAGCAGTCCCTGGCCGGCGAACACGACCAGCAGGCCGATGGTGGCGCCACTGCTCTGGATCAGCGAGGTGAACAGCATCGAGCCGATGATGGCGGTGACCGGGTACTGGCCGATCGAGATCAGCATTTCGCGGAAGGCGGGGAAGGACCGGAGCGGGGACATGGCCGTGCTCATCACCTTCATCCCGTAGAAGATCAGGCCGAAGCCCAGCACGATGTCGCCCGCGTAGGCGGTGGTGCGGTTGGCGAACTGCTTGAGCAGGAAGCCCAGCCCGATCAGCAGGAGGGCCCAGTGCGAGATGTCGAAGGCGATCAGCTGGACGGTCAGGGTGGTGCCGATGTTGGCGCCCATGATGACCGACAGCGTCTGCTGAACGGTCATCAGCGAGGCGTTGACGAACCCGACCAGCATGACCGTCGTCGCGGAAGAGCTCTGCGTGATGGCGGTGACCACGATGCCGGTCAGGATGCCGAGCGCGGGGGTGGCGGTGAACGCCCCCAGGATCGATTTCATGCGCCTGCCGGCGATCTTCTGCAGGCCCTCGGCGCCCAGCGTCATGCCGAACAGGAACATGCCCAGCCCCCCCGCCAGTCCGAACAGCAGGAACATGATCCAGGCGGTGTCGTGGACCACGAACTGAACCTTCACCACCTGGGCGGCGTCGGCGTTCAATTGAACGAGCAGGTCATACTCCCCGGCGTGGGAGACCTGCACGGTAAGCGAGGCCTGTCCCTGCGCGTCGGTCACCAGCACGGGCGGGTCGAAGCGGAAATCGGCCGCCTTCGCCGGACAGTGCCCGACCAGCAGGTTGAGCCGCTCCCCGGCCGCCGGGGCGCTGGCGGCGTCGGTGACCTGCAGAACCACGGGGGCACTGCGCCCCCCCTCCAGCAGGACCTGCGTCCCCCCGGAAAGCAGGGTCAGCCGCGGCGCGGCCGCCCCGGGCCCCGCGAATGAGAAGACCAGCAGAAACGCCGCCAGGGCGAGGCCGACCCGTCGCATCAGGCCCCGTTCCTT
>CAZKPI010000322.1:4404-5963 GCA_964554555.1 uncultured bacterium | reverse complement strand
GTTCGAGCTCCATGACCGGAAGCGGTTTGAGGTCTTTGGCTTCTGCTGGACCCGGGAAGGCCATTCGCCCCTCCGCCAGCGCATCATGGATGCCATGGACCATTTCATCCCCATCGCCGATCTCTCCGACGAGGCCGCCGCCCGCCTGATCCGGGAACACGAGATCGACATTCTCGTCGACCTCCACGGGCAGACCCGCGGGGCCCGCGCCAACCTGCTCGCCTGGCGCCCCGCGCCCATCCAGATCACCTACCTCGGCCTGCCCGCGACCACCGGACTGCCTTGCATCGATTACGTCATCGCCGACCGCTTCCTCATCCCCGAGGATCAGGCGCGCTTCTATTCCGAAAAACCGCTCTACATGCCCGATGTCTACATGGTGAGCGATCGGCGGCGGGTCCATGCCCCCCTGCCGAGCCGCTCGGAGTGCCAGCTCCCGCCCGACCGGTTCGTCTTCTGCTCCTTCAACAACAATTACAAGTTCACTCCCGACGTCTTCGACCTCTGGATGGAAATCCTCCGCCGGGCCCCCCAGAGCGTCCTGTGGCTCCTGTCGGACAACCCCTGGGCGGAGGCCAACCTGCGGCACGAGGCGCGGGCCCGGGGCATCGGGGCCGACCGCCTGATCTTCGCCGGGCGCGTCTCCCCCGCGCAGTATCTGGCACGGTTCACTGCGGCCGACCTGTTCCTCGACACCTTCCCCTTCAACGCGGGAACCACCGCCAACGATGCCCTCTGGATGGGCCTGCCCGTCCTCACCCTCTGCGGCCGCACCTTCGCCTCCCGCATGGCGGGCGCCCTGCTGACGGCCGCCGGCCTCCCGGAACTGATCACCCATGACCCCCGGGCCTACGTGGCAACGGCCGTCGCCCTCGCCCGCGATCCGGACCGTTGTGCCCGTCTGCGCGAGCACCTGCGGCAGGTTCGCGCCGGCGGGGCCCTGTTCGACACCCCCCGGTTCGTGCACCACCTGGAGGAGCATTTCCAGCGCCTCGTGGCCGGCCTTCCCTAAATCCGGCCGCCCCCCCCTCGCCCCCCGCCCCTTGCGCGAAACGCCTGGGCGGACCGGCCGTTGACGGGCATGGACGGCCGGCGATCGGAAGGCCGGAGGCGGCCCCGCCCCGGAACGTGCGGTCGGAACGAAATGGGATGGATGGTCCGGGGCCCCTCCGGGGGGCCTTCGTTCGCGCCCCCCGTTCCCGGGTCACTTCCCCAGCAGGATCCCCAGCGCCTGGCGGACCACCGCCTGGATCTTTTCCACGTCGCAGGCCCCCGGAACCTCGTCGTGAACCGAGGAAAGAAAGGCGATGCAGGTGACCAGCTTCGAGGTCAGGAGGCTGTGGATCCCCGGTTGGCCCGCCAAAAAGATCTTGTGGTCGTGGGCGTCGCAGAAGAGCTGGAGCCATTCGACGTTGGCCTGGATGCGGATGACCAGCCCCCGGTTCTGGTCCTGGCCTTCGTGCAGGCGGAAACAGCTCAGGGCTTCGGGAAGGTAGACGCAATCTTTGTGGGACAGGACGGCGAGCCAGGTGGCCACGTCGGACAGGACCACATACCTC
>CAZKPI010000322.1:0-4392 GCA_964554555.1 uncultured bacterium | reverse complement strand
GGAACTCGCCGAACCGGGGGCCGGCGTCACGGCGGCGGAACAGGGCGGTGGTCGGTTCCCCCACCACGTTACTGCCGTTGGTCAACAGCAGGTTGCCCAGGGAGATGCCGCCGATGCGGGTCTCCGCCGCGAACAGCCGCTCGGTGGCGGGCAGGGGGGCCAGGAAACGGCCCTCCGCATCGATCAACTGCCGGAAGGAGGTGACCAGCCCCACACCGGGCTGGGTCAGCATGAAGGACATCATCCGGCGGATCTTGTCGGGGTGGAACAGGTCGTCGTCCATCAGGTAGTTCAGATACTCGCCCCGGGCCTGACTGAGGCAGTTGTGGAAGTTGTCCAGGGCGGGAAGGCCCGGGACGCGGAAGCACCGGACCTGCGGATGGCGGGCCAGATAGGGGGCGAGGCGCTCCTGGGTCCGCTCGTCATCGCTGTTGTCGCTGATCACGATCTCGAGGTTTGGGTAGGTCTGCGCCAGGGCACTCTGCAGGGCCAGTTCAAGGAAATCCGGCCGGTTGTGGGTCGGGATCAGGATGCTCACCAGGGGCAGATGGCCGGGGGGCGCTCCCGTCGCTTCGGTCTCCGCCGGTTGCCCGGCCGGGCTTCCCCCGGCCTCCGCCGGCGGGGAGGGCGCCTTCGCCGGCGGGACGGGGCCCGGGGGCCCGGCCGCTTCGGGAGCCGGGGGCGGGACGTTTCGGCGGGCGGCGTCAGACATGGCCGACCGCGGCGCCAGGCGGCTTGCCGCAGGAATTGGCGCGGCCGGCGGGCGAGAACCCTTCCCCCCCTCCACCCTGGGCCGCGCCCTCTCCGGTGGTCAGGCGGGCGCCCGACGCCTGGCGGATGGCCCCCCAGCGCTGATTTCCCCGGTGGCCCGCCTTGCTCCGGTCGCCCATGGCCGCCCTCCTCTCCGCTTCCGTTTCCCCCGCATGGTAGCGTGAACCCTTCCGGCGGGCAATGGATGGGCTCATCCTGGAACCTGCCCGCGCGCGGGCGGGCCCGGCAGGGGATTGCATTTCCCTCGCCCTTGCCGTAGGCTCGAGGGCGGTTCCCCCGAACAGCCATGAAGGAATTCACCGAACTGTCCCAGTTTGAGCTCGATCCCGCCGCCATCCGTCTGCTGGAGGAATCCTTCTGCCGGAAAAACGACGTGGTGGTCCTCGGGCCCGCCCCCGCCCCGGACAGCTCCGCGCCGGTTCCCCTCGGCATGCTGGCCCCCGCCGACGACGCCCTGGTCGGCCAGGTGGAAGGCCTCCTGCAGAGGAAGGTGCGCCCCGTCCAGCTCACCGACTACGAGATCGACCAGGTGCTGGCCTTCGGATTCGGCCCGGAGAGCGGGGAAGCCCGCTCCCGGGCGATCTCGCCCGACCAGTTGGCGCGCAAGCTCGACCTGGCGTTTTCCCGCCGCATCACCTTCGAGCGCGGCCAGCCCGCGGCCAAAATGGTGGTCGACCTGCTGTCGGAGGCGATGCGCGTGCGGGCCACCGACGTCCATGTCGAGAGCTACGCCAATGATGTCGATGTCCGGTTCCGCATCGACGGCGTCCTCTACCAGGTCAACACGCCCATCACTCCGGCCAACGTCGGCCTCCTGGTGTCCCACGTCAAGGCCCTGGCCGACCTGAACATCGTCGAGCGCTTCCAGTCGCAGGACGGCCATTTCCTGGCCCTCTTCACCGCCGCCGACGGCACCCGCCAGAAGGTCAGCCTGCGCGTCTCCATCATTCCCGGCCCCTATGGGGAAGACCTCGTCTTCCGGTTCGTCTACTCCGGCAAGGTGATGCTCGGCCTGCACGAACTCGGCATGTCCCCCGACCTGCTCGCCCGCTTCCAGGGCCTCATGCACACCCCGGGCGGCCTCTTTCTGGTCACCGGCCCGACCGCCAGCGGCAAGACCACGACCCTCTACGCCGCCCTCCGCACCATCGCCAGCCGCCGCATGAAGATCCTGACCGTCGAGGATCCCATCGAACTCGAGATCCCCAAGGTCAACCAGAAGCAGGTCGATTCCCGCATGTCCTTCGCCAAGTACGTGCGGGCTTTTCTGCGCCAGAACCCGGACGTCATCCTGATCGGCGAGATCCGCGACGAGGAGACCGCCGGGGTCGCCCTGCGCGCCGCCCAGATCGGCCACCTGGTGCTTTCCACTTTGCACACCCGTGATGCCGTGTCGGCCCTCAATCGCATCAGCACCCTCGGCATCGATTCCAACCTGCTCGCCATCACCCTGATCGGGGTCCTCGCCCAGCGCCTCGTCCGCCGCATCTGCCCCGACTGCCGGGAGACCTACGAGCCTGACCCCGCCCTGTTCAGCGCCTTGCCCCGCCTGCCCGCCGACCTCGTCTTCGTGCGCGGGGCAGGCTGTCCGGCCTGCCGCGGCACGGGATACCTGGGCCAGACCGGGGTGTTCGAGCTCCTCGACTTTCACGACGCCCTGCGCCGCCTGTTCGCCCGCAGTCACGGCATCCCCTCCGAACGCGAACTCGAACTGCTCCTGCCCGCCCACATGTTCGAGGATGCCCTCGACAAGGTGCGACAGGGCATCACCACCCTCGAAGAGGTGTTCCGCGCCGTCCCGCTTCCCGAGCGCTGAAACAGCCATGGCCGTATCACGGCCGGCGGCCCGCGAAACCGGGCTTCCGCGAGGGAAACGCTTCAGCGTTCCCCCCGCCGGCCGAAAGGGTCAAGGGCCATCGGCCCTGGTGCGATGGAAGGGGCAAGGCCCCGTCGCCAGGCCGTCAGGCGGATCACCGGGAAACAGGGGCCGTCAGGGCCCGGCCGGGGCCGCCCCCGGCTCGCGGGGCGGCCCGCCCGCCGGAGCGGTGCCGCGTGAGGGACGGCCGGGAATCCGGAACTCCTGCACCGAGGCCCAGATCGACCACAGACTGGAAAACCGGTCGGTCCAGGGCTCGAGACCCGGCGGGCCGGGGGCGGGCGCGGTCCAGCCCGGCAGGTCGGCCAGGTGCCGGGCCAGGCCGGCCGGGGTGCCCATGGCCACCCAGCGGGTGGGGTAGACGAGCGGGTCCTCGGGGTCGGGGTTCTCCGCCAGCCGCACCTCCAGGCCCAGCCGTCCGGCGGCCGCCGTTAGCAGGGGCCGCAGGTCGAAATGCCGGTTGGACACGTGGAACAACAGCAGACCGTCGGGCCGCAGGGTCCGCCGGTACTCGGCAATCGCTTCGATGGTCAGCAGGTGGATGGGGATGGCATCACTGCTGAAGGCGTCGAGCAGAAGCAGGTCGTAGGTGCCCGTCGCCGCCCCGCGCAATGACAGGCGCCCGTCCCCGATCGTCACCGTCACGGCGGCCGGCGACGAGGCGAGATAGCTGAACCAGCGGCGGGCCAGGTCCAGCCCGTCGGGGTCGAGCTCGAAGAAGTCGATGGCCTGCCCCGTCTGCCCGTACGCCGCGATGATGCCGGCCCCCAGCCCCACCACGCCGGCCCTCTGCCAGGCGGCCGGCCGGCGGCCGAGGAAGGCGCCGATCGGGGTGGCCGGGTGATAGTAGTAGAGCGGCTGGCCGCGCCGCCCCGGTTCCAGCGACTCGTGCCCGTGGAAGGTGGAGCCCATCTGGAGGAACCGGGTGTCGTCCGCGTCATAGATCTTGTACAACCCGTAGAAATTGCGCACCACTTCCCGGACCGTGCCGCTGGTCCCGTACGCGTCGAGGCCCACCAGACAGAGGGCGACGAGGCCGGCGGTGACCGCCCGGTTGCGGCCGAGACGATGGGCTTCCCGCAGGCAATGGCCAAGGTAGAACAGGGCGCCCGCCGCGGCCGTGACCAGGAAGGAGCCGGTGTCGGGCATCCCGCGGTTGAACAGGGCCGGCAGGCCGAACACCAGCAGGGTCAGCCCCGCCGCCCGGATCCCCAGGAAGGGATCGGGGGTCTCGAGCCGCCAGGGGCGGCCGCCCGAGACCGCCCAGGCGGCCAGGAACAGGGCGGCCGGATATTCCCCGAGCCCCCCGAACAGCAGGGGGGCGCCGAAAGCGACGAACAGACTGCCCGCCGCCCCGCCGACGGCCAGTGCCAGGTAGAACCGGGTCAGCCCCGCCTGGTCTGCCGGCCGCCGGAGCCGGGCGGTGGTGTGACAGATCAGACCGACATAGTACAAGACCAGCAGAAATCCCGCGAACTTCACGGTGGCCTCGAGCGTGAAGCCCAGCTGGCCGATCAGGGCGAGGGCGAAGCCCGCCGTCAGCAGGTCGGGGAACCGCCTGTCCCAGAAGGAAAGGTCGGGCGGTGCCTCGGCAAAGGCCCGGATCCAGGTCACCAGGTAGACGGCGAGGGGAGCCACCCACAGCAGGGGGAAGGCGGCCACGTCCATCGTCATCAGATTGGTCGTGGCGCCCAGCAGGGCCGCCCCGGCCAGGGCCGGCAGGGCCTGGTCCGCGAAGGCCGGGG
>CAZKPI010000321.1:2844-5964 GCA_964554555.1 uncultured bacterium | reverse complement strand
GTAGGCGACGACGAGAGGCAGGAGCGGGTGGGACAACGGCCCCACCCGGGCCAGCAGGTCCGCCGCCACGCCGCGCCAGGGATGGCGGGGATCGGCCAGGGCGCGGCGCAGTTCCGGCACCAGCGACGGGCGGCGGCTCCACCAGTCGAGCAGGCTTTCGGCCACGGCCAGGCGCACCTGCAGACTGGGGTCGCGCAGGGCCTGCAGGACGGTGGGAAGGTGTTTCTCGAAGGGGGCGTCCAGGCGGCCGAGCAGACGGGCCGCCCGGCCGCGCAGGCCGCCGAGGCGGCGGTCGCCGAGGATCCGCACCAGGTCGCGGGCCACGGCGCGGGTCTTGTCGAGATCCTCGCACAGGTCGAGGGCCGCCCGCACCAGGCGCAGGTTGCGGGCCCCCAGCATCGACTGCACCGCGGGAACGGCCTTGCCGCCCATCTCCTGCAACTGCCGGAACGCCTGGCGGGCGGCGGGCGGCTGTAGGAGGCCCTTGACCAGGCCGGTCCAGGAGGGGCGGGCCCCCTTCCGGTCCTGGGCGGTGAGCCCCGCGGAGGGCCCCGGCGGGGCAGGAGCCGGGCGGGAAGAGGAGGCGGGAGCGGGCTGTATTCCAAGCCCGGAACCGGGGGCGGGCGGCGACGCGGACGCCGGCGCGGGCTCGGTGCCAGGACCGGGGGCGGATCCAGCGGCAGACGCGGAAATGGAGCCCGGGGCGGAAGGCGGGGGCAGGGGCGAAACAGGCCCGGGGGCCGGGTCAGGCACCGTGGTCACGGCGGCCGCCGACGCCACGGCCGGGGCCGTACTGGCGTAAACCCGGGAGGGGCGATCGCCGGGAAACCCGGCAGACAGGCCAACAGTGATCCCGGCGAGCCCGGCCAGCACCCAAGCAACCGACCGCCGCGGCATTCCAGGCCTCCTCATGAGACCGTCCGGTTCAGGGGAGCGGCACCTCGGCCAGCGCGATCTCGTCCGGCCGGCGCATCAACAGCACCAGCAGGCGGGACGAGGCCGCCCCGGAGCCATCGACGATCTGCGCCACCCGGCCGGCATCGGCGGGAAACCGCCAGGCGCCGGCCAGCGGCAGGCGGACCGGATCCTTCCCGAGCTCCAGCCGGAGCAGGGCGGGGCCCTTCCCGTCGCGCAGGTAGGCGAAGGCGGTGCCGGCGGCATCGACGTCGAGGATGCGCACCTCGTCAGCTTCGATCTGGGCCAGCACCTCCGGCTCGGCGGCCGTGTCCCCCGCCTGGCGGCGGGTGATCACCCAGTCGGCGTCGCCTTCCCGGTCAACGGCGACCAGGTGGCCCTCGCAGGCGGCCAGCGAATCGGCGGACAGGGGAAAATCGGCGCCGGGCGCGTCGGCGTCCGGATCGGGGGGGGCATCGCACCGCCGCAGGATCAGGAGACTGCGGGCCCGGTCATACAGCCAGAAGGCGGCGGGGCCGGCCGGCCAGAAGCGGGTGATGATGGCACCCTGGGCATCGGTCAACAGCCAGGCGGCATCGACCGCCCCGTCGGGATCGGCACGCCGGATGGTGGCGGTCGACTGTTCCAACAGCCAGACCTGGGGGCCGGGGGCATGCAGGTCGGTGAAGAAACGGGCCTCGAGTTTGCGGTCGGGGCCATGAACCAGGGGGATCACGCGCTGGGGAACGGCATTTCCCGGCCGGTATTCTACCAGGAACGGGGTGAACCGGTTGACGAAGAGGATCCGCTCGCCGCTTGCCCAAAAGCTTTGCGGGGCGAACCGGTGTTCCTTCCCGTCAACCTTGAGGATGGCCGCCTCCCCGTCAGGAAGCATCCAGGAGAGGCGGGCCCGCGGCGCCAGGGCCTTCGGGGAACCGCGGGGACGGGCATCGACGGGGGAAACGGCCAGCAGGGCCAGCGCCCCCAACAGCAGGCAGGCGGCGGCGACCTCCCGCGGGCTCCGGATCCGGGGATGGAGGGAGGCAGGGGTGGGCATGGCGGTCCTCCTAGGTGAGGGTGCGGACAGTGACGCGGTCGGGCAACCGGTAGGCATCAGCCTTGGTCTGACAGCAGATGTCCACGTGCCGGCCCTTGATGGAGCCGCCGACGTCGCAGGCGAGGAACCGGACGCCGGGGAACTGGTCGATGGTGAAATACGTGCCGGTCTTGATGACGCGGGGATCGGTGGCACAGCTGACGTAGGCCTTGGGGTCCCTGGGGTTGTACTGCTGAAGGGTGCGCAGTTTCTGGCCGCGGCAGTCGTAGGCGCCGCCTTCGAGGCGGGCTTCGGCCTTGGTCTTGTAGCCGCCCGGGGGGGGCGGATAATAGCCGGTGGCCCTGACGTTCAGGGGGGTCCCCTTCCCCTTCGGGGCGGCGCCAGCGACGACACCTGTGGTGACCGGGGCGGGGGTCTTGCCGGCCTTGGCGGTGGTCGCGGCGGCGCCCTTGGCGATGTACTTCGCGAAGGCATAGCCGACCCGGTTGCCGAACCGGATCCGGTACCAACTGCCCTGGCGGCCGAGAATCTCGACCCGATCGCCGCCGTGCAGGCGGCTGATGACGGGGCCGTTGGGAGAGGTGCGGAAGTTGAGGTAGTCGCGAACCTGGACGGTACCCGGCTCGCCGGCGGGGAGCGCCCTGGTCTTGACGGCGGCCGAACTCTTGAGGGCGGATGCCACCGATCGTTCCATGTTCCCGATCCAGGCGAGGAGCCGGTCGACCTGCTCAGCGGCTGAATCGGAAAGAGCGACCGCCTTGGTCTGCACCTGCTGGCGCAGGGGGGCAAGGGGTTCGTCGGCGAAGGGATCAGCCGCCGGAAGGGCGGCGGCAGGGGTACTCACCCCCATCCCTTTGCCGATGAGCAGAAGGGCAGAGAACAGAATGGCCGCCAGAAACACCCTGGAACGGTCATGCATGAAAGTTGCCTCCCATGAATTGTCTCCGGGCATGATAGCAGTACCCTCCCGCCGGCGGAAGGGATTTTTCACAAGGGCCCCTTGGCGGTTCGTGCAACCGGCCTGGTGCGCCGCCATCGGTGTCGACCAAGGGCCCTTCCGGCATCGTCCCGGTGGGCGGCAGGCTCTCTGGCGACGGGCGTCCCTGCTATTATGTGGTCTCTCCCGTCGGCTCCCTGCCCCGGGATTTCTGGGTGGCATCCGGTCGGCA
>CAZKPI010000321.1:0-2834 GCA_964554555.1 uncultured bacterium | reverse complement strand
TCCATGGGTGGCAGGAGAGGCTTACATGGTAGAGGCCAGAGAACAAGAGGGGGGCGAAGGTCAGGGCAGGGAAAGGGTCACCGTGGCCAGGACCGGGCAATGGTCGGAGACGCGGGGCTCGCGCAGAACCGCCGAGCGGATCGCCGCATTCCCGCCGGGGGCAGACAGGGCGATGATGTGGTCGATCTTCCGCAGGGGATTGCCGTCGGCGGTTCCGGAAAGAAGGTCCTGTTCCTGATGGAACCGGCCCTCGTTCAGCTCCACCACGTCGCTCGCGGAGAGGTTCAGATCGCCCCCCAGGATGAGGGGCCGGGGGCGGCCGCGGCAGGCGTCGAGCAGGCCGACGAACTGCTGGCGGGTGATGGCCCGCCGTTCGGCTTCGCCTGAAGCGGCGTAGAGATGGGTATCGACGACCTCGACCGGCCCGGCGGGGCTGGGCAGGCGCACGCCCAGGCACCCCTTTCCCGCCGCCAGCTCGACGAGGTTGTGCCGGCGGGTGCGGTCGAAAACGGCCCGCCAGGTGTCGAGAGGGGCCTCCCGCGAAAGGATGACCAGCCCCGTCTCGTTGTACAGGCCGAGGGGCCCGGTGACGGCGTGGTACTCGGGCAGGTGCTGTCGGAGCCGCAGGATGAACGAGGGCAACCAGACCTCCTGCAGGAGGACCACATCGGGAAGGGTTTCCCGGACCATCGCGGCGAACCGGTCCAGCCGTTCGAGGTGCCGGGAGGCGGCCGGGGGGGGAAGCAGCCACAGATTGGCGGTCATCACGGTCAGGGTGAGGGACCGGCTTCCCGGCCCGGCCTCGAAAGCGCGGGGCGGGCTGGGTGGAGCCGCCTGGGGAGCGGCGGGCCAGAGAGAGGCGGAGGCGGGAGCCGACAGGCGGCCGGGAAGGCCCGGAACGGCATCGCGCAGGGGTGCCACCCAGGCGCGAAGGCCGGCGGGGAGGGGGAGCCGGAAGGGGACGAAGCCCCGCGGGGACCGACGGATGGGGGCGGGGATCCCATGCACCAGTTCCTGCCGGATCTCGGACAGGCGAAACAGGGGGAAGGCCGACCAGAAGTCATGGGGTCCGGCCGCAGGGGCCGCGGAGGCTTCGTTCCCAACCCGACCGCCGGGTTGGGAGGAAGCCGGGGCGGCAGGGTCGCCGGCAACCGGGAGGGGATGGTCCCCCGCCAGGCGGAGGGCCCATACCCCCAACAGGGCCAGGACCAGGAGCAGGCGGACAGGGATGCGGGGCATGGGGCCTCCGGCAAGGATGGATGCCCGGCCCGCCGGCGAGCCCGGCGGGGCTGAGCGCGGCCAACATACCACCTGCCTGCGCGGGAAACAATCCCGGCCCCACCCCAGGCAGATGCAAACCCGAAGCCTGCATGGGCAGAAGAGACGCACGGCCGGGAGGATCGGCGAAGCGGGCGGGCGGCCAGGCGAACGCGGCGCGTTCGCCTGACGAATACCAGGGGTCCAGGGGCCATCGGCCCCTGGCGAGGTGGTCGGGAGGAGCGGAGCTCCTCCCGCTCTGACCGACGTTCCCAGGTTGGCGTTGGCCCGGGGCCCCACTCCCCCACCCAGGCCGGACCTGGGCCCGAAACTCGATTCCGGGCCAGTCGTGGGGACTGCAGACGAAGGATCCAGACGGAACCCCGTGGGGGTGTCAGAAGCCCGCGGAGGATGCCGGGCCGGAAGGCCGGAGTGCCAGGAGCCCGGGGAGCCCGAGGAGTCGGGGATGGTTTGGGAGTGAAATGGGGTGCCGGTGCCTGGTGTCCGGCCCGGCCAGGGCCTGACGGGAAATGTAACTTCGGTTTCCGGAATGGTAAGATAGCTCAAAGGAATCACGACTCTGGGATCCATTGGAGGAACGACGATGCGAACGAATCCGGTCCGCCCGGGAATTCTCCTGCTGGTGGCCCTGGCCCTGACTTTCGGGGGTCTGGCCTGGGCCCAGGAAGACCTCCAGGGGGTGCTGGAAACCCACACCCCCAAGGGGGCGGCGCCGGCCATCGAGCGCCAGGACACCCCCGCCCAGACGGCCGCCCCGGCCGCCACCGACCCCTGGGCGGCGGTCAGGGCACGCCTGCAGGCCATCATCGACCGCCTGCAGAAGCTCCTGGACCTTCTGCGCGGCGGTTCCACCGCCGTGGTCGAGGATCCCGGCAAGGGCAAGAACAAAGATAAGGATCAGGGCAACGACAAGGACAAACCCAAAGAAGAGGACCAGGGGAAATCGGCGTATCAGCCAAGGGGAACGCTGAAGCCCGAGTCCTTCGGCTACGGCTCACGCTACCAGGCGGTCTACGACATTGTCGAGAAGTACTGCGCGGTCAACCAGAAATACGTGCTGAGCGCCGGCCACACCTGGAAGGGCTACACCGGCCAGACCGACTGTTCGGGCTTTACCGGCCACTTCTACCAGATGCTCTGCTCGATCGCCGGGGTGCCGCCGGTGTTCTCGCAGAAGGGGTGGTTCCCCTCCAGCCAGGTGTACAAGACGCAATACACCAAGAAGATCACCAGCGCCTGGCCCCCGCCCAAGCCCCGCGACCTGATCAAGCCGGGCGACATTTTCGTGCTGGACAAGGACGGCCGGTCCTACGGGCACATCGGGGTGTTCATGGGCTACGACAAGTCGGGCAACCCGCTGATCGCCCATTCCACGACGACCACCATCAGCACCAAAGCGGTCCGGGGAAACAAGGGCCACACCGGGGTCCGCATCGAGCCGATGCCCTCGTATTACCGTGAGCGCTGGTCGGGAATCTACCGCATCAACGGCACCGACCAGGCCCTCGACAAGCTCGTCAAGCAGGGAGCCAAGTGATGGACGCCACCCGACCCAT
>CAZKPI010000320.1:4806-5966 GCA_964554555.1 uncultured bacterium | reverse complement strand
GGGCGGGAGCGATCGTCCGGGTCCAGGGGGCCTTCCAGGACATCACCGACAGCAAGAAGGCGGAGGAGGCGGTCCGGCAAAGCCAGGAACGGCTCCAGGCCATCCTTGACGCCACCCCCTTCCCCGTCGCCATTGTCGATGAGGAGGACGACCGAATCGAGTTCTGGAGCCGCAGTGCCCTGACGCTGTTCGGCTACACCGCCCCGCGGGCGGAAGAATGGTATGCCCTTGCCTACCCTGATCCTGCCTGCCGCGCCGCGGTGGTGGCCCGGTGGAAGCCCGCCCTGGAACTGGCCCGCCGCACCAAAGAGGCCGTCAACGCCGGGGAATACCGGATCACCTGCCGGGACGGGTCGGTGCGCACCTGCGAGCTGTTCGCCGCCTTCCTGGCCGGGAAGCTGGTCGTCACCTTCAACGACATCACCCGGCGAAAACAAGCCGAAGCCGAACTCGATCAGAAAGGGGGAATGCTCCAGTCGCTCATGGACAACATCCCGGTGGGAGTGTTCATGGTCGAGGCCCCCAGCGGAAAGCCCATCTTCGCCAACCCCGCCGCCCTCCGGATCCTGGGACGCAGTGTCATGGCCGAGGCGACCCGGGAGACCCTGGCTGAAGCCTACGGGGCGGTCAAACTGCCGGAAGGAAGGCCCTACCCGCCAGAAGAAATGCCGATCCTGCTGGGCATGCATGGGATAGCGGCCACGGTCAGCGACATGGCGATCATCCGGCCCGACGGGAGCCTGACCCGGTTGGAGGTGTTTGGCAGTCCGGTGCGGAATGCCGAGGGAAAGGTCTGGGCCAGCCTGGTCAGCTTCCTGGACATCACCGAACGCAAACGCGTCGAACAGGAACTCCGGGATTCCCGGGCCCTGATGAGCACGGTTCTGGAAAGTGTTCCCCTGATGATCTTCATGAAGGAGGCAAAGGACCTGCGATTCGTCATGCTCAACCGGGCCGGGGAGGAGCTTCTGGGTTTCGATCGCCAAGAGCTGTTGGGGAAGAGTGACAGGGACTTCTTTCCGCCAGCGGAGGCTGAGCATTTCATCGCCAAGGACCGGGAGGTGCTGGAGCAGGGAACCGGGGTCGTCGACATTCCCGAAGAGACGATCAACAGCCGCCGCCTGGGCCCCAGAATTCTTCACACTCGAAAGGTCTGCATC
>CAZKPI010000320.1:3427-4781 GCA_964554555.1 uncultured bacterium | reverse complement strand
CTGGGCATTTCGGAAGACATCACCACCCAGCGGCAGGCCGCCAAGGAACGGGAGACGATGCAGGCCCAGCTCCAGCAGGCCCAGAAGATGGAATCGGTCGGCCGGCTGGCCGGTGGGGTAGCCCATGATTTCAACAACCTTCTCACGGCGATCAACGGCTACGCCGAGTTCCTCCAGGAAAGCCTGGCCCCGGACGACCCGCGCCGCGAGGACGTCCGGGAGATCCTGGCGGCCGGCGAACGGGCCGCCGGTCTCACCCGACAGCTTCTGGCCTTCAGCCGCAAGCAGATCATCAACCCCCAAGTCATCGATCTCAACGGGATCGTCGGCGGCACCGTCAAGATGCTCACCCGCCTGATCGGGGAAGACATCAAGCTGGAGACCCGGCTCGCCCCCCAGCCGTGCCTGGCCAGGGTCGATGCCGGACAGATCGAACAGGTGCTGGTCAACCTCGCCGTCAACGCCCGCGACGCCATGCCCAACGGGGGAACGCTGATGGTGGAGACCTCCTCCGAGGCGCCCGCGCCACGGGATCCAACGCCAACCGCCGAACAGACAGGCCACGGGAGGGTCTGCCTGACCGTGCAGGACACGGGGTGCGGCATGACCCCCGAGATCATGGAACATCTCTTCGAGCCGTTCTTCACGACGAAGGAACGAGGCCTGGGAACCGGACTTGGGCTGGCGACCGTCTACGGCATCGTCAAGCAGAACGGAGGGGAGATCAGGGCCGAGAGTGAACCCGGGCGGGGAACGACCTTTCGGGTGTTCTTCCCGCGAATCGACGCCCCGGCCCCCGGGGCTGGAAAGGCGGCCGCCCGCAGGATGTCCCACCGGGGAAGCGAAACCATCCTCCTGGTCGAGGACGAGATGCTCCTGCGCCGGCTGGCCGAGCGCGTCCTGCTGGCCAATGGCTACGCGGTACTGTCAGCCGGCCATGGCGAGGAGGCCCTGCGGCTGATCGAGACCCGGACCAAGCCGGTCGACCTGGTGATCACCGATGTGGTGATGCCCGGGATGGACGGCCGGACGATGGCCCGGGCGATCATGGCCAAGGGCATGGCCCGGCGCATCCTGTATGTCTCGGGATACACCGACGACGCCATCGTCCGGCACGGCGTCCTGGAGCCCGGCCTGGCCTTCCTGTACAAGCCATTCACCCCCGACGCCCTCCTGCGGAAACTTCGGGAGGTCCTCGATGGTCCGGCGGACCGGGCCGGGGCCTGAGCAGGCGGACCAGCCGTTCCCTATTCGTCGGGATCCTTGGCCTTGACCACGGCCCGGATCATGCGGATGCCGAGGAAGGCGGCGCCGACGTAGCCGACCGCGCCCAGGAACAGGCTGGCGGGAATGC
>CAZKPI010000320.1:0-3417 GCA_964554555.1 uncultured bacterium | reverse complement strand
TCACGTATTCGAACTTGGTGAAGGTCAAAAAGAGCGACGAGCTGAGGATCAGCGAACTAATGACCAGCGCCGCCGAGATCTTCCCGGCGATGGCCTCGAGGTTCCGCATCAGCTGGCCCTGTTCGAGCTGTTCGACCTTGACCCGCAATTCGCCGGCCTGCAGGTCGTCGAGGATGGTCATCACGTGGGTCGGCAGTTCGTGCGACCAGTGGTAGAACTCGTTCAGCCGCTTGGTCATGGTGCGGGTCAGGTGCTTGGCGGAGTACCGCACCAGGATGAGCTTCTGGATGAAGGGGGCGACCTCCGACTCGATGTCGAGCAGGGGGTCGAGCTCGCGGCCGAGCCCCTCGATGGTCAGCAGGGCCTTGCCCATCAGGGTGTATTCGTTGGGGATCTTGAGGTGGTGCCGGCGCGCGCCTTCGAGCAGGTCGGTGAGGATCTCGCTGAAGCGGATCTCCTCGAGCGGCAGGCCGAGGATCTTGTCCATCACCTCGGAGATGTCGCGGCGCAGGCGCGGCTGGTTGACCTTCCCTTCGCGGATGCCCATCATCAGCAAAAGGCGGGCGATCTCCTCGACGTCGCGCTCGAGGAGGGCCACGATGAGGTCGGCCATGCGGAACCGCATCCCCTCGTCGAGACGGCCGACCATGCCGAGATCGAGGAAGGCGACGCGGTTGCCTTCGAGGGCGAAGATGTTGCCCGGGTGGGGGTCGGCGTGGAAGAAGCCGGCCTCGAAGACCATCACCAGGACGGCGCGCAGGGCGGTGCGGGCCAGGATCTTCTTGTCGTCGCCGATCGTCTCGCCGAGGGTGATCTTGACCCCGCGGATGCGCTCCATGGTCAGGACCTGGTGCGAGCTGAACTGCTTGTAGACCCGGGGGATGGTCACCTCGGGATTCTGACGGAAGATGTCGGCGAAGCGCAGGCAGTTGCGCAGTTCGGTGGTGTAGTCGAGCTCGCGGCAGACCGCCTTGTGGAACTCCTGGAGGATGCCGGTCGCGTCGTACGGCTTGAACCGGGGGAAGCGGGTTTCGAGCTGGGAGGCCAGGGCCGTCAGCAGGTTGATGTCGCTCTCGATCTTGGCCCGCACCCCGGGGCGCTGAACCTTGACCACCACCTCCTCGCCCGTCTTCAGGCGCGCGGCGTAGACCTGCCCGATCGAGGCGGTGCCCAGCGGGGTCTCATCGAACCGGTCGAAGATCGCGGTCAGGTCCGCCTTCAGCTCCCCTTCGATCTGGGCGCGGGCCTCGGCGAAACTGAAGGGCGGGACGTTGTCCTGCAGTCTGCGCAGTTCGGCGGCATACTCGTCGGGAATCAGGTCGGGCCGGGTGCTGAGGATCTGGCCGAGCTTGATGAAGGTGGGGCCGAGGTCCTGGAAGACCAGCCGCACGCGCGCGGCGTTGGTGGTCGGCTCGCCCGGCTCGCCGGGCTCGGCCGGCGACTGGAAGGGCATCGAGCGGATCAGCGGCCCGATCCCGTAGGCGTCGATCTGGGCCAGGGCGGTGACCAGCTGGCCGAACCCGTGCTTGACCAGGACCGCCGCGATGTCGCGGACCCGGCCCAGGTCCTTGATCATGGACATCGGATTGAGGAAGGGAAACTGCCTGTCGCTGGCCATGCCTGGCTCCTTGCGCGCGAATCCGGCGGGGAACCGCCGGGCGGCCGGCCTCTCCACCGGCCTGCACCACTATAGCACAAGGGAAGCGGGGAGGTGGGCAGGGAACCAGGGTGAACGCAACCCCTGAAGCCGCGGTCAGGTCGGGAGGAGCCCCGCTCCTCCCGACCGCCTCGCCAGGGGCCGCCGGCCCCTGGATCCCGTTTGCCGGCCAGCCGGACGCGCGGCGCGTTCAGCGGGCGCGCGCCGCGTCCGCTGGCCGGCCCGCGCCAGGGTCAGAACAGAAGCTGAACCGCCCCGATCAGAGCGCCGAGGACCCCGCCGAGCCAGGTGATGGCTTTCAGTTCCCGCGCTGAGATGGCCAGCACGAGCTTCTCCAGTTCTTCCGGCGGGTAGCCGTTGAGCTCGGTGCGGACGATCTCCTCCATGTTGACGGCCTCGAGCACCTGGGGGGCCTTTTCCGAGACCATCTGCAGGAGGTGCTCGAGGGCGATGCCGGTGGCCTGCCGCAGGAGGTCAGGACTGCCGAACCGCCCGAGCCGTCCGAGCGGGATGTTCAGGAGGATGTCGAACAGCCACCACCCTTCGCGGGCCAAAAACCCGGAGATCTTCCCGCGGCAGGCCGGGCCGCCGAGGGCGCGCGTCCAGGCGGCCTGGAAATCGGGCGGGAAGCCGGTCAGGACCACCAGATCGCGGGCGGGGCGCTGGGCCAGCCGGCGGCCTTCGTCGGCCAGGGCGCGGGCCAGGAACTCGCGCAGTTCCGGCTTGTGCAGGCCGCCCTCGACCAGGTCGGTCAACCGCTCCAGCAGGCGGTCGAGGGTGTCGGCCGACCGGCCGGCCAGGAGTTCGTTGGGGGTCCGGGCCAGCAGGTCGGCGAGCAGGTCGTGCAGGGCCTTTTCCAGACGCTGGCGCGTCTCGGCATCGGCGAGGGCCGCCTTCAGCTCGGGGACGTTGGCGGTGAACATGGCATCGACACGGTCGAGGATCGGCTGTTTGAGAAGGGCCCGGGCCCCGATTTCCACGATGCCCCCGAAGCTGTTGGCATCCTGGACCGGCTTGCGGACCTCCTTCTCGACGCCGGCCCGCACCGCCTGCCGCATCTTCTCGAGGTTCTCGGGGGTGAACAGGATCTGCTGGATGCGGTCCTGCAGGACCGGGGCCAGGCCGGCCATCTCCTGCTTCAGCAGGTCGCGGGCATCGGGGGGAAGGGAGGCCCCGACGGTGGTGCCGGAATTGGCCCAGTCGACCACCAGGCGGGACATGCCCTGCTTGATGGCCGGACGCAGGTCGCCCTGGCCGAGGAACTCCTCGAGGCCGGCGCGCAGGCGCTTCTCGAGATCGATGTCCTGGTCGCGGAAGATCTCTTCGGGACAGCGGGCCAGGATCTTGTCGAGGAGACCGGACACGAAGGCCTGGCCCTGTTCGGTGCCCAGCCACTCCTCGATGGCGGTGCCCAGACGGGCCAGGCCGGCCGACACGGTCTCGGCCAGGCGCGTCTTCTCGGCGGGCGACAGATACTGGCCGAGGGCTCCGAGATCGAGGTCGAGGAACCGCTCGAGCATCTCGCGGATCATGCGCTCGAGGGAGGCCCGGACGTCAGGGTCGGAGAACCGGGCGATGATCTTGTCGCGGGTGAGCAGGCGGGTGGTGACGATCGCGGCGATCTTCGCCGCCAGCTCCGGCTGTCGCTTGGGAATGAGGCCCTGCCACTCGATGCCGAGCAGGCTGTGCTTGCGGTAGGGCCGGAAGATCATGCGGATGGCGACCTCGTTGGTCAGGGCTCCGATGACAAAGCCCACGGT